>JBDHXU010000037.1:0-31782 GCA_039810905.1 Cyclobacteriaceae bacterium
GAATGTTGAGGTCTTCGATAATCAGCACTCATCAATTTGCAATTATTCCTATTCGGTACGAAATAAAGTCAGGTGAGGCCAAGATGAAATTTGACCCCCGCTACTCGGAGACTTCAACATTCTGCATTCAAAATTCATCAGTTCAAAATTCATTTTGTGGCGATCGGTGCCGCTAGGAGCGCGGCAGGAATTCCAAATGCATCTACCAATGGAACAGCATCCTGCCGTATATCCCAGCATAACTGATTTACCAGTTTGCGTATAGCTTTTGTCTTGGAGCCTTCCATGTATCCTGTCTCCAGGTACCAGCCCTTGTTCTTTTCAATCTGACTGAGGGCGAAGAGTTGGCAAAGTTTTGTCAGGATTGCTTTGCAGCCGCTATCCTGTGTGGTCTCAACCTGTTCGATAAATTGCTCGAGAATGACACGCTCTACATGTGCGAAACCAACCTGAACCAGGTGGTGCTGACTGACATTGAAAGCATCGAATGAATCCATTCCACTCCTGATATGCTTTCGCAGTCGATTGGCCGCTGAGATCAGGATATGTCTTTCCCTGTATTCAAAAGCCTCAAGCAGGAACTTGAAGTCCAATAAATGATCATCGTCCGTCCTTCTGGCAAAGAAAGGATTCAGAGTTGACAATGAATCGCCAGCCTGCTCGGCCATAAAGTTGATTACACCCCTCAACTTCATGTGACTGAATTCCTCCTTAAATTCTGAGAGCCTGCCCTTGGCCACCAACTGCATAAGCACCGTGTTGTCACCCTCGAAAGTGGTGTAGATATCAGAGTCGTTCTTTAACCGTTCAATCCTGTTTTCCGACAAGTAACCTTTGCCGCCGCAACACTCGCGGCATTCCTGGAGAGTGGAGGTACAATTCCACGTGGCGAAGGCCTTGAGTCCGGCCGCCAGTGCTTCGATCTCCTGCATTTCTTCCTCATTTCGGTGGATGAACCTGGAGGTCAAATATTGCAAGGCGAAGTGCAATGCATAAGCATTGGCCAGGTAAGGCATTAATCGCCGCTGGTGCGTTCTGTAATTCAGAATGGGGACTTCGGGACTGCCCTCAGGTCCAAATTGAGGCCGCTGATCACCATAGCGAATAGCGATTGCTAATCCCGACTTGGACGCACTCAGTCCTGAACGGGGAATTCCGATCCGTCCGCCCACCAATGTTCCCAACATGGTGAAGAAACGTCGGTTGTCGCTGGCAATCGGGCTTACAAATTTTCCATCAGGAGAGATTGATGCAAAGCGATCGAGCAGGTTGTCATAGGGTACTTTGACATGGTCGAAATTAATCTTCCCGTTGTCCACGCCATTCAGTCCCATCTTCCTTCCACAGTCTTCAATAGTAACCCCTGGAAAGAAGCTCTCATCGATGTTTCTCAGGGGAACAAGAATGGCAACTACTCCATAGTCCTTTCCATCCAGCATCAGCTTTGCAAAAACGGTTGCCATCCTGCCGTGCAGTGCTGCGTTACCAATATACTCCTTCCTCGCCAGCATATCGGGGGTATGAATATCGAAGGTTCGCGTAGCAGGCTCAAAGGTTGCCGTGGTCTCGATGCCCCTTACGTTCGAACCATGACCCGTTTCGGTCATTGCAAAGCATCCCGGTAATTCGAGCGTACCAATGGACTGCAAATACTTGCGATGGTGTTTCTCTGTTCCCAGGAAGTAGATGCTCATCCCGAAGAGGCCAAACTGCACGCCGAACTTCACCACCATACTCAAGTCATGATAACTGAGCGTCTCCATGATGGTGAAGTATCTTTCCATGTCGCCGGAGCCGCCATATTCTTTTGGATAAGCGGCTGCGCCGTAGCCTTGTTCTGCAAGGAGTTTGCACCACTTCAGCACCTGCGTCCTGTATTCAAGAAGACTGTCTGTTTCGATATATCGAAAGGCCGGATCCGTGAGCAGGGTTTTTACTTTCCTGATGGTATCGGCCTGGCTTCCGTCCAGCAGGGCACTCATGGCAGCAATGTCAAAACTGCCCGTCGTCTGGTGCGAGGCGGTTATTGTCTTTCTTCTTTCGGGGAAGTAGTTGAATAACAGTTCCCCCGGGATGAGTCCCAATTGCTCATCAATGCCAGACAGGCCCGCTTGAGCTGCCTCGGCAACAGCCTGACTGAATGTGCCGTTGGCTTGCTCACGGGTGAGCAGGATGCCCAGGTCAACGAGCTTCATGGAAGACTGATGCTCAGCATCTTTGATTACGCTCTTGATGCGGTTACTCCAATCCTTCAGCTCATCTGGAGTGGGAGGGTTGGATGGATCCAGCAACTGAAGAAGAAATTGTTTTTCGGCACCTGAAAGCCAGGGCTGGGTATCCAGGCTCGAGCGCAGTGTCATGATCTCACTGGGGGTCAAAATGCTGTCCGACCATACCGTATGGAGGATAGGAAGGAAGATGAGAAGATGGGGATTCTTCTCGACTAGCGAAGAGTGAATCATGAATCCTTGACTTGGTTGGGATCAATAAGGTACGAATTGTCCGCAATTCCAGGAAGCAGGAGTCAGATCAGGACTGTTTTGTCAGTCGGGGATCTCCACAATCTTTACGGATTCCATCACATCACCCTGACGGATCTGATCGATTACATCGAGACCTTCGTACACTTTTCCAAACACGGTGTGGTTGCGATCCAGGTGCTTGGTGTTTTCCCGGTTATGGCAGATAAAGAATTGAGAGCCGCCCGTATTTCGTCCGCGATGGGCCATGGAGATTACACCGCGATCGTGGTATTGGTTGTCACCTGTCAACTCGCAATCAATAGTGTATCCCGGTCCGCCGCTTCCGATGCCGTCTGGGCAGCCGCCCTGGATCATGAAGTTCGGAATTACACGATGAAATATAAGTCCGTTGTAAAATCCCTTGTTGGCAAGGTCAATAAAGTTCTTGACGGTTTTGGGTGCATCCTTTTCGAAAAACTTAATTTTCATGACGCCCTTTTTTGTATGAATTTCAGCTACCTTCATTATTGAACGAATTGGAATTAAGGTGCGAAGATAATGATTAAGTGTGTTTCCGGTAAGGTAGGTTATCCGTCGGCATCGGTAGCCGAGGAAGCGCTATTGGAAGCACATATCCGTTATGACTTTGGCAAAAGGACAGGACCGGTGAATGTATATCTGTGCGAAGAGTGCGGACAATACCATCTTACTTCTTCCGGATTGATGAATGAGCGGCTGGCGTCCTTTATCAAAGAAGGGGAACTCGACAAACACAGGAAAGCCATGCAATGGGTTAACAAACTGAAGAAATTATGAATTGGATTGAGGCTATGGGGCACTTCGGTGCATTTCTTACAAGTGTGACCTTCATCCCGCAAGTCTACAAGGTATGGAAGACAAAAAGTGTCAAGGACCTGAGCCTGACCATGATGCTGATCGTGGTCTTGAGCACCATCGTATGGCTTACCTATGCTTTCGCATTGATGTTGTTGCCTGTCATACTTGCTAACAGCATTGTCTTTGTACTCAGCCTCATGCTGATCTACTTCAAGTTTGCCTACTCGGCGGAAGAGGGACAATAACTTCATGTAGATATTCCCGGCGACAGGGTGGTAATCGCGCCAGGGATCATTTTATTCCAACTAATTTTTTTGCACATTAGTACAACTTCAAAATCCCATATTATGGAACCCCTCATATTATTCGTCATTGTCATCATTTTCTTCTTTTCGTGTTTCGTAACCGTCAAGCAGGGCACCATCACGGTAATTACCGTCTTTGGCAAATACAACAAGATCATGCGACCAGGTCTGAACTTCAAAATCCCCCTCATCCAGCGGGTGTATAAGAGAATCTCGATTCAGAACAGATCGGTTGAGCTTGAATTTCAGGCCACGACTATCGACCAGGCCAATGTGAATTTCAAGGCCATGCTGCTCTATGCTGTTTTGAATCAGGAGGAGGAGACGATCAAGAATGTGGCCTTCAAGTTTATGGATGAGAAAAGCTTCATGCAGGCGCTTATCCGCACCATCGAGGGCTCGATCCGGAGTTTTGTTGCAACAAAGAAGCAAGCCGAAATACTTTCACTGAGGACTGAAATCGTGCAGGAAGTAAAGGGCCAGCTCGACCACACCCTTGAAGGATGGGGTTTCCACCTGCTGGATCTTCAATTGAATGACATAGCGTTTGATGAGGCCATCATGAAGTCGATGGCGCAGGTTGTGGCCTCCAATAACCTCAGGGCTGCTGCTGAAAACGAAGGTCAGGCGTTGCTCATCACCAAAACCAAGGCTGCGGAAGCGGAAGGCAATGCTATCAAGATTGCGGCAGAGGCTGAACGGGTGGCCTCGCAACTGAGAGGGCAGGGTGTGGCGCTGTTCCGCGAAGAAGTTGCCAAGGGCATGTCGTCCGCAGCAAAAGAGATGCAGAGCGCCAACCTTGATGCTTCATTCATTCTGTTCTCCATGTGGACGGAATCCATCAAACACTTTGCAGAACAGGGGCAGGGCAACACCATATTTATTGACGGTTCAGCCGACAGCATGCAAAGGACGATGCGTGAACTTATGTCGGTAAGCAAAGGGGAAGGGTTTCACGGCCAAGCAAATCGGTCTTGATCCGGAAACCGAACCCCCGGTCTATTTGCCAGATGGATAATTCCTGTCTGAGAGGTAAGGAATTTTGAATATTTTGGCTCATGCATATAATTAAATCCTACAGGTTCATCTTTCTGCTGTTATTGGCCGTACCAGCCTGTGCACAGCCTTTCACTGACGCTGAAATTGCCCGCTGGAAGCAGCAGGCGGCCAATGTGACGATCATCCGGGATCGATGGGGAGTACCCCACATTTATGGCAAGTCAGATGCCGATGCTGTGTTTGGCATGCTTTACGTGCAGTGTGAAAACGACTTCCCAAGAGTAGAGCGCAATTACATTGTAGCGGAAGGAAGACTTGCTGAAGCAGAAGGAGAGACTTATCTGTATAATGATCTTAGGATGAGGTTATTACAGGATTCAACAAAAGCCATTCAGCAGTACTTTGCAAGCCCTCCATGGCTCACAAAACTATGTGTGGCTTTTGCCGATGGTGTTAACTATTACCTCTACACCCATCCTGACGTGAAGCCCAAACTGCTAAAGCGGTTCCAGCCATGGATGCCTTTTCTCTTCAGTGAAGGCAGCATCGGGGGCGACATTGAAAATATCTCTGTCAACGAAGTCAGGGCTTTCTACGGCAAGGAGAAAGGCAAGGTGAAGGAAGAGATCAACGACGATGGCATCGAGAGCAACCCGAGGGGATCCAATGGTTTTGCAATCGCACCATCCAAAACCTCTGGCGGACATGCCCTCCTGATGATCAATCCGCACACCACATTTTATTTCAGATCCGAGCTTCACATGGTGAGCGAGGAGGGATTGAATGCATATGGTGCTTCCACATGGGGCCAGTTCTTCATATACCAGGGATTTAATGAGCACTGCGGCTGGATGCATACCAGCAGCAGAGCTGATGTTTTTGATGAATACCTTGAAACGGTTATCGACAAAAACGGCAAGAAGTTCTATCTGTACGGAGGGCTTCAGAGGGAGATGATTGAAGAGCCTGTTACTTTGAAAGTAAAGGGAGGCTCAATCAGGAATTTTACCGTTTACAGGACCCATCATGGACCCATTATAGGAGATCGCGACGGGAAATGGGTAGCGGCAAAGATGATGTATGAACCTGTAAAGGCATTGTCGCAATCTTATCTCAGGACAAAGGCAGCAGGGCTGGAGGATTTCAGGAAAGTAATGGAATACTATACAAATTCTTCCAACAATACGGTCTACGCCGATGACAAAGGGAACATCGCCTATTGGCATGGAGATTTCATGCCCAAGCGTGATCAGCGGTTCAATTGGTTGAAACCGGTTGATGGAAATGATGCTTCTACCGAGTGGCAAGGTCTGCACAAACTCGATGAAATAGTCCAGGTAGTTAATCCGGCCAGCGGATGGATTCAAAACTGCAATTCGACCCCTTTTACAGTCTCAGGGCCGAGCAGCCCCAATCCCAAATCCTATCCTGCATACATGGCTCCCGATGATGAGAATCCACGCGGCATACATGCGGTGCGTGTGCTGAAGGATGAGAAGGCATTCACCATCGACAAGCTTATTGCCGCAGCCTACGATTCCTACCTGCCTGCATTTGAAACACTCATTCCGCCACTGGTTAAGGCTTATGATAATCAGTCTTTGCAATCGGACACGCTCAAAGTAAAATACAAGGAGCCGATGCAGATGCTCAGGCAGTGGAATTTTAGATTCGCTGCTTCATCCGTACCTACCGCCCTGGCCATTTATTGGGCTGAACAGTTAAGAAATGATGTGCTTTCGCGCGTTCCCCCCGGGACTACGCATCTCGGTTTGCTCGACTTTCTCGCAACCCAAACCACAGACCAGGAAAAGATGAAGGCACTGGCTGAGACAACCGCAAGGCTGCAGCGAGATTTCGGAACCTGGAAGCAGACATGGGGAGAGCTGAACCGCTTTCAACGCATCACTAATAGCATTGAACCTGCTTTTGACGACAATAAACCCAGCGTCGCGGTTGGGTTCACTTCCGCCTTTTGGGGGTCATTGGCAGCTTATTCCAGCAAACGCTATCCCAACACAAAGAAGCTGTATGGAAATGTCGGCAATAGCTTTGTAGCAGCTGTTGAGTTTGGGCCTAAGGTGAAAGCCAAATCCATAGTTACCGGCGGCTCCAGCAGCGACCCGGCTTCGCCGCACTTCAATGATCAGGGTCCCATGTATGCAAAAGGTGAGTTCAAGGACGTACTCTTTTACCGGGAAGACATCCAAAAGAAGGCCGAGCAGACCTATCATCCCGGCGACAAGTAATGGATCAAAAGCGCCACTGGAACAAGATCGCGCCAAGTTATGAGGAAGAGATTTTTGATGTCTTCCGAAGCGAACGTCATTCGCTCATTCCCGCCATAATCAAGAAACACGGAAACAAAAAGGGCCTGGCCATTGACTTTGGATGCGGCACCGGCAAAGCTTTTCCGATGTTGTCGCCTGCCTTTGGTGAAGTGGTTGCGTTCGATATTTCAGAAGGAGTAATACGCACTGCCAGGGAGAGAGGGTATTCCAATATCAAGTTCCGTCAGGCCGATCTTTCTGACAGAGATGTTGAATTGCCTCTGGCAGACTTCCTTTTTTGCTGCAATGTAATCATGCTTCCTGAAGTGGAGAAGGATAGACAGATGTTTGCAAACATCTCTCGTGCATTGAAGCAAGATGGTCATGCGGCAGTGGTTTTGCCTTCGCTCGAATCGATGATGTTTGCCTCCTGGCGCCTGATGGATTGGTACAGGAGGGAAAAAGTGAGACCAGAGGATATCTCCGACGACGAGTTTCAATATTTCAAGTCATCGAAGCGCGATATTGTTAACGGCATTATTCACATAGATGGAGTGCCTACCAAGCACTACTCAAGGGAGGAACTGGAGGCCATGCTGCCTGAGTGCGGACTGGATGTAATCTCCGTCCAGAAACTCGAATATGACTGGGATACGGAGTTCGCAGATCCTCCCGATTGGATGCAGGCGCCATATCCGTGGGACTGGCTGGTGGAAGCCAGGCGCCGAAAAAAGAAAGCATCATGACGATCGACAAACTGTTAGGGATTGATTACCCCATTATCGTCGCCCCGATGTTTTTGATTTCCAATACCAAGATGGTCAAAGCCGCGATAACCAACGGCGTTACTGCTGCCTTTCCTGCGCTGAACTACAGGACGGAGGAAGAATTGAGAAGCGCAATCAAGGACATCAAAGCAGTTTCAGACAAACCTTTTGGTGTTAACCTTATCGTAAACAAATCGAATCCGAAATATCGCAGGCAACTGGAAATCCTCCTTGAGCTTCGTGTGCCGTTTATCATCACGTCATTGGGCAACCCTCGTGAGGTGATTCAAAGGGCGCATGCAGTCGGGATAAAAGTATTCTGTGACGTAACAGACCTGAACTATGCAAGGAAGGTGGAAGCCCTTGGCGCTGATGCCCTGGTAGCTGTAAACAGCAGGGCAGGAGGCCATGCAGGCAGTATCCCGCCAAAGGAGCTGGTTACACTGTTGAAGGAAAACTGTTCTATTCCCATAATCTCCGCAGGTGGTGTAGGAACTTCCGGCCAGGTAAAAGAAGCATTGGATTGGGGCGCGGCAGGAGTTCAGGTTGGAACCGTTTTCATCGCCAGTGAAGAATCTGAAATATCTCCTGAGTACAAGCAAGCGCTAATTGATTACGGCGAGAATGATATTGTGCGCACGACCAAACTCTCAGGGTCTCCTCTTACCGTTATCAACACTCCGGCCGTCAAGGAAATGGGAACCAAAGCCAACTGGCTCGAGTGGATCCTGAATAACAACCGCACCTTGAAGAATTGGGCCAAGATGCTGCTGGCCTATAAGGGAATGAACCTCATCAGGAAATCCGCCCTCGGCGCCACCTATAAAAATATCTGGTGTGCAGGTCCAGCCATTGAGTACGTTCACAAGGTCAGACCCATGAAGGAAATCATTGAAGATCTTACATCCGGCTTAACGAGAAACGAGAAACCAGAAACCAGAAACCTCGCCTAGTATGAACCTTTTCTCCACCCTTGATTGGATAGTTATCGTTGGATATTTCCTGGTCATCGGGGCTATCTCTGTGTGGTCCATCCGCAAGAGCAAAGATTCACCATCAGACTATTTTCTTGCGAACAGAAACCTGGGGTGGTTTGTCATCGGTGCTTCCATACTCGCGTCTAACATTGGTTCTGAACACGTGGTGGGGCTCGCTGGCACCGCGGCGCGATCCGGACTGACCATGGGGCATTATGAACTTCACAGCTGGGTGATCCTCATGTTGGGTTGGGTCTTTGTTCCGTTTTACATGAGAAGCAGCGTGTACACCATGCCGGAGTTTCTGGAACGGAGGTACAATTCTCAATCACGGATGCTTTTGTCCGTGATCCAGTTGCTGAGTTATATCATTGCGAAGGTGTCGGTGACCATCTATGCAGGGGCCCTCGTAGTAACTACTTTCCTCGGGGTGGACTTTTGGACAGGGGCCATCGTATTGGTGGTAATTACCGGAATCTATACTGTACTTGGCGGACTGCATGCAGTTGTGTACACAGAGACTTTGCAGGCGATCATCATCATCATCGGTTCGCTGACGCTGATGATTATAGGCCTTGATAAAGTGGGAGGATGGGACGCACTCATTACGTCCTTGCCTAAAGAGAAGCTCAACATGTTCCCCCCTTTATCTGATCCGGATTTTCCCTGGCTGGGAATTTTGTTTGCGTCACCTATAGTGGGTGTTTGGTATTGGTGCACCGACCAGCATATTGTGCAACGCTGCCTTGCGGGGAGAGATGAGCAGCAGGCCAGGAGGGGTACCATTTTTGCCGCCTACTTGAAGCTCTTTCCCTTCTTCATTTTCATGATCCCGGGAATCATTGCTTTTTCACTTGCACAGCAAGGTAAAATCGACCTTCCCAACACGGACCAGGCATTTCCAACTCTGGTAAGGGAGTTTATGCCGACCGGGTTGAGGGGTCTTCTGGCCGGCGGGCTTTTGGCAGCGCTGATGAGTTCGCTGGCCGCCGTGTACAACGCATGCTCCACTTTGTTTACGATGGACATATACCAGAAGATCAAACCCGGTTCGAGCAATCATGAGCTTGTCACCGTGGGCCGCATCGCCACCGGAATTGCTGTGGTACTTGGTATGATATGGATCCCGATCATGAAGAACATATCCGGTGTGCTCTATCAGTATCTTCAGAGCGTCCAGTCTTATCTTGCTCCGCCTATTGCAGCCGTCTTTCTGCTTGGCATCTTCTACCAAAGACTGAATGCCAAAGGGGCAATGTCTGCGCTCACAACAGGATTTGCTATCGGACTTTTGCGGATCATTCTCGAGCTAAACAAGGACATTACGAGCGGGTTTCTTCATTCTTTTGCTACCATCAATTTCTTGTATTTCTGCATCCTCCTTTTCCTTTTCAGTATAGCTGTCCTGGTGGTAGTCAGTCTTGCCACGCCTCCGCCATCAGGGGAACAGATCAGAGGCCTTACTTATGCGACCACAGTAGACGAGGATCGTGACCGTTCGCGTGCAAGCTGGAACAGGAGTGATGTGGTGCTTTCGCTGATCGTGATCGCGATTGTCATCATCGTTTTCACTTACTTCTCGCCGCTTGGAGTAGCCTGATTTTGCAGTTAATTGCCAAAAGTCATTGGCGCTGGTATTTACTTTTCCTTATTTTGAATTTGTCCTAAATACCCGTATTCATGATCAGACGTTGTCTTCTTTTTGCCATTATCCTTTCTGTTGCCTGCCGTGTGCAGGGGCAGGACTCTCATTATTGGACCCAGCAATACGGTACTAAATCTATGTTGCTGAGTGGCTCCGTTATTGGAGGTGTTGAAGATCTCGGTGCCGTATATTATAACCCGGCCAGGCTGGCAACTATTGAAAATCCCGCATTTTTGCTGAGTGCCAATGTCTACGAATACAGCACCATTAGCGTGGCTGACGCTTTTGGAAACGCAAAGAACAGTTCAAAGTCCACCTTGAAAGGAGTTCCCACCCTGGCCGCAGGTACGTTCAAGATCAAAAAGTGGCCGAAGCATCATTTTGCCTATGCGATCCTGACCCGACAGAACTCTGATTTCTCTTTCGGTTATCGTGATGAGGTTTACAAGGATGTATTCACAACCCTGCCAGGCAACGAATATTTTGGCGCAGAAATTTCTCTCAATGGTACATCGACCGAGCAATGGACAGGTCTTACCTGGGCATATAGTCTGACCCCCAAGCTCAGTGTAGGAGTGACAACAAATTATGTCATCAATAGCCAGAGCAGGAACAACCTCATCAACCTTCAGGCCATGTCGGCAGCAAATGAAGTTGCCGTATATCGGTATAACCGGGCTTATGATTATAAGGAGACAGGCTTTCTTTGGAAAGTGGCATTGGCATCAGAACTGGGCAAATGGAAACTTGGTCTTACCATGACCACACCGATGATATCTCTTACCGGCAGCGGCAATTACAGGTATGAAGAATTCTACAGTACCATTCCCGGACTTGGTCCGAAGCCGGAAGTATACGCATCAACTTATCAGAAGGGATTGCCCATCAGTACCCGTTCCCCATTTTCTGTGGGATTTGGGGCTACCCGAAATATCGGAAAGAACAAACTTCATCTGAGTACAGAGTGGTTTCAGGCGATCAACAAGTATACAGTCATGACTGCTGCCGACTTTCCCAGTCAGAGCATTCCAGACAGCATCAACAGTTTCCGTCTTACGGACAAGGTGAAAAGTGTCTGGAACTTTGGAGTGGGTGCGGAGATTTACATCAACCCCCAGATCTCAGGGTTTCTTAGTTTCAGCTCGGACTTCAGCGCCGCGCAGAGCGACCTGGTACGATTCAGTGAGCGTTCGCCTGAGGCCAGCAACAGCACATGGAATGCAGACTTCTATCATGTGGGGGGCGGTTTTGTACTGGACTTCAAGTGGGCAGACCTCACCCTGGGTGCCACACATACAGGCGCTCAGCAAACCATTCCACGGCCGGTAAATTTTCCCGAGAAAGCCGGCGACAAGATTTTTGGAACAGGAGACACCGCAGATGTTACCTGGGATCGTTGGCGGTTTGTTTTCTCATTTTCCTTTCCATTCCTGAAGGAGTATGCTAAGAAACTGGAGGAGAAGGGGTCGAAGAAGGATGACAAATAATAACTCAGCCGGTCAGAGTGGTGTCAGTTCACCTTTCTCTTCATCCCACACTTTCAGGCGTAAGCAGCGATAGACTTCAAGCGGATTCCATGAAGTGGTGCCTGCGCCATGTAGCTCTGGCATGGTATGCAATGCTTCTTCCAGGCGATAGAACGGTATTCTTGAGTTGAGATGGTGTACGTGATGAAAACCGATACTGGCAGTAAACCAACGCATTACCGGACTCATGACCATAAAGCTGGTTGACTGCAGCGCAGCATTGATGTAGCTCCACTGCTGCCCCTCAGCAAATCGGGCACCTGGGAAATTGTGCTGACAATAGAAGAGATAAGCGCCCATCGCGGACATGATAAAGAAAGGAACAATCCATGCGAGCAGTGCCGTTGCCAGACCTGCATAAATCCAAATCAGGGCAATGGCGGACCCATGCAGAAGCAGTGAGCCGAGGGAATCAAAATGCCTGCGCGGGCTTTCCATGAAGGACTTGAGATTGAGCCAGTAGATGAAAAGGGTCAGATACCCAACCAGGATCGTAAGCGGATGCCGGTTAATCAGGTACAGTGTACGTTGCTGGGGTGTCAGTGTATTGAATCGGGTCTTGCTGATAGTAGGGTAGGATCCAATTCCAGACATGGTCAGTTTGGAGTTATTGTTATGGTGGTGTTCGTGCGACCGGTTCCATATTTGTTCGGGTGCCAGTACCCATAGTCCGATGAATTTCATCAATATGGTCGCCAAACCCGAGTTCTTAAGGATGGCCCTGTGACGATAATCGTGATAAATCACGAAGAGGCGCACGTAAAGCAGCCCGCAAAGTACACTGAGCGGAATCCTGACCAGAATACTATCTATAAGGAATATCAGCGATAAGGTGCCCGCGAGTGCCGCAAGGGTGATCAGCAGCTCCAGCCAGCTTCGGACGGGGCTTTCAACAGCAAACTCCTTGCTGGCAAGTATGAGTTCTCTCTCAGATCGCATGAACGGCATTTAGGTAAGACAGCAATATTAGGTTAACGTGACCGATTTCACCTAATATATTATTCAACTGGCGGTCGTTTGTACTTCCATCTTTTGTGGGACCATAGCCAGGGTACCGGGTCATTATTAATGTCGCGTTCAAGCCTCGTCATGAAGGCATGAGCAATAGCATTCTCTGGCTCCCGTGATGGGTTTTCAGAGATCAACTCAAAATGCAGGTCATAGTAACCTCTTTGCGGACGGCTGATTTTAAGGTAAACCACCGGATAGTCAAATTTCGCGGCCAGTTTTTCAAACCCCGTAAACACCGCAGTGTCCTGATGGAGGAAGTTCATCCAATAGCTCTTGTCAGCCGGTGCTGACTGGTCCGCAATAAATGCCGTGGAAGTCAGCAAATTCCGGTTCGCCACCATATCCCGGAGCGTTTGTGCAACAGGGGTAATCCTGGTGCCGAACCGGGTCCGCATGCTCACCATTATTTTCTCAAAGGGCACACTGGAAAGCGGTCTGTAGACCACTACCAGTTGGAAGCCGCTGTTAAGTGTAAAGGCCGGACCTGCCCATTCCCAGTTTCCATAATGACCTAAGACAAGGATGATGCTTCTTTTTTCTGCCCGAAACCGTTCCATGAAATCCGCAGTATGATAGGAGACCCTCTTCCGTACCTCATGCTCGGGCATCTTCAGGGTTTTGATTGTTTCTACAACGAGGTCGCAGAGATACCGGTAGTAGTTCCGGGTCAGAGATTCGATTTCCTTTTCCGTCTTTTCAGGGAAGGAATTTCGCAGATTCTGGCGAACCACATCTTTGCGATAGCCAGATATCCACAGGATGTAATAACAGAAGTCCGACAACGCGTAAAGCGCGAAAAATGGTAATGAGGATATAGTGAGAAACAAGGCGTAGACGCCATAGAAAAAAAGGGTTTGCACAGGTAGGCGTTAGGTATTGGCCTGAGAATCCGACAATGGTCAAATCACAACAGACCTTAACAACAATAAGAATAATTTCTGATTATTTCTGCGACATGTTATTTCGGGCACTTCTTAACATTCAGGGCAAGCCTTAGTTTATCACTTTCCACTTTCCGTCGGGATCCTTTGTATAGGATAATCCATTGCTCATGTCCACTATGGTATGACCATTTTTGTCCCGGTGGCTTTTCCTCTCAACCACTGGAATGCCATTATTCTCCCTGGTCAGGAACTTGAGAAGGGCCGACAGCGTCGGCGGGATTTCATCCAGCCAGGATGGCTCGTCTCCATCGGTAACAAATGCGCGGCTCATAGTGCAAGGTAGGAAGGAAGAGGGAAGAAGGAAGAATGAAGAAGGAAGAACGAAGAACGAATAGTGAAGAGCAAATGTCCACATGAGGCATTGTGACCAGGCTTGGATACAAAGCCAACAGCTAAGAGCCAGAAGCCGGAGTTGAGTGAAGAACGAATAGTGAAGATCAAATGTCATCATGAGACATCATGACCAGGGTTGGATACATAGCCTATAGCCAAAATCCAACAGCCAACAGCCGAAATGAACATACCTCTTTACCTGCATGCTGCAATTTCCTACTTTTAAGATGGACATGGATAAGAAACACAACGTCATAAAACTGCCGGGCTCAGAGAGCGTGATCAATTGTTCCGCCTATTGTGAAGGGGTGAGGGTAGGCAGTATTGAGATTGATCAGATCAGCGAGGTGTTGAAACAACCTGACCGGTTTGTGTGGATAGGTCTCCGTGAACCGGACACTGAAATGCTCCGCATGATCCAGAAACAGTTCGATCTCCATGAACTTGCCATTGAGGATGCTCACAGCGCTCATCAACGACCTAAAATAGAGTCCTATGGTGAGTCACTTTTCATAGTGTTGCGTACGGCCCACATGAAGGACCAGCGAATTGAGATGGGTGAGACGCACTTCTTTCTCGGAAAGAATTTCATTGTAACCATCCGTCATGGCTCCTCTCTTTCCTACTCCGATGTAAGGCAACGCTGCGAGAGCTCACCCAATCTTTTGAGGAAGGGCCCTGGCTTCGCATTGTATGCCGTGATGGACTCTATCGTGGATCACTACTTTCCGGTTATTGACGAGTTGGAGCGTGAACTCTCCAACCTCGAGGCCAAAGTGTTCAGAGAAAAATTCAGGCGTGAAACGACTGCCAAGATTTACCGGTTGAAAAGGCAGGTCCTCGAAATGAAAAGGATCGTTTCCCCTATGATCGATATCTGCAACCGGCTCATGCGATTTGATCTCAAAATGATCGATGATGATACCAAACCTTACTTCAGGGATGTTTATGACCACACCATCCGGATCAATGAGATGATCGACAACACACGTGAATTGCTTTCTGCAGCATTGGAAGCCAATCTCAGCATGCTCTCCATCTCACAAAGCGAGATTTCAAAAAGCTTTGCAGGTTGGGCTGCGCTGATCGGTATTCCTACCATGGTGGCTGGAATCTACGGGATGAATTTCAAGTACATGCCCGAGCTTGACTGGAAATATGGATATCCTGCGGTAATGACAGTAACAGTTGGGCTTTGCGTGGCACTTTATCTGAGGTTTAAGAAGTCAGGGTGGCTGTAGGAATGGTTACTGGTTCCTGGTTTCGGGTTTCTAGTTTCGGGTTTCGGGTTCGCGCTCGAAGATGACTCTGCCGTCAAAGACTGTCATCAGCACTTCAGTCTTTGCAATGTCCATAGGTGGGATGGTGAACAGGTCCTGGGACAACACCACCATATCCGCCAGATAGCCCGCCTTGATCTGACCCTTTGTACGTTCCTCAAATGATGAGACAGCGCCTGCGCGCGTGTAGGCGAGCAGCGCTTCTTTTACTGAGATAGCCTGTTCAGGCACATAGCCACCTTCTGGGTATCCGTCAGGTGTTCTGCGGTTCACTGCGATGTGAATGCCATGCAATGGATCTACGTTGATGCATGCCGGCCAGTCGCTGCCATAAACCAGGGATGCGCCCTCCTTCAGTAATGAATTCCAGGCAAACCCGTACCTGGTTCGTTCCGGCCCTGCAGCCCTTTCCCACACTGCGCTGGTACCCGGATCGGCATGGATAGGCTGCATGCTGGCCCAAACGCCCAACGTCTTGAATCGTGGTATATCCAATGGCGACACTGATTCAATGTGTTCAATCCGATGCCTGCGGTCGCGCATAGAGTTCTGCCTTGCCGCCAGTTCATAAGCATCGAGAGCCTCCCGAACCGCACCATCGCCGATGGCATGAACGGTTAAGTGAAATCCCTTGGCATCAAGTTGCTGAACCCTTGACCGGTATTTGTCTGCAGGCCAGGAGAGGGTTCCTTTCTCTCCATGACTTACATCGCTATAAGGCTCCAGCATGGCACCAGTATGAGATTCTATTACACCGTCAATCATGAATTTGATTGCATCGGCCCTGAGCATGGGGTTACCTGTTCCCAACGAATCCCGGATGAGCACTAAGCTGTCTATATATGCATCTGTTGCATCCTTGCCGATTGAGAAAGAAGAACGATAGCGGATCGTCAATTCATTGCCCGAAAGCAATTCGCGATAAAGCGACAACTCGGCCGGATCCCCGTTGGCATTGTGTACACTTGTGAGGCCAAGACGTGCGGCCATCTTCATGCCCAACCGAATGGCGTCGAGATTCTCTTTTCGGGTAGGATCCGGAATGAACTTACTTACGAGTCGTTTGGCACCTTCCAGAAGAGCACCGGTGGGCTGCCTCCTGGTATCAACGACCACCGTGCCGAAACCATCAAAAGCTGTTTTGCTATCCACACCGGCCAACTTAAGGGCGGCATGATTCGCCCATGCACTGTGACCATCATAAGCTGTCAGGAACACTGGACGGCGAACGGTGTCAATGGCATGAAGGGTGGCAGCGTCCGGCATTCCTGATTCAAAACTTGTGTATTGCCATCCCCGGCCAACGATCCATTGGGATTCAGGATGATCCTTGGCAAATGCCAGAACCTTTGAAGCGATATCGACCGGGGTTTTGGCATCATTCAGATCCACCCGGGCCAGTCCAAGCGATCCGCTCAGAAAATGGATGTGCGCATCGTTGAATCCGGGAATCACGAGGCAGCCATGCAGATCAACGACCCTGGTATTTCTTCCAGCCAGCCTGGAGATGTCTGCGGAATTCCCAGTTTGAAGAATCTTGTTCTCTCTTATAGCAACAGCCTCAGCAAAGGATCCTTCATCATCAGCAGTCCATATCTTGCCGTTGGTGAGGATCAGATCGGGCCCACCGGAATTATTACTGCAGCCAGGCAGCAGGTTTACTACGAGCAGTAACAGAAGGAATACACGCATAAAGACGAATTACTTGTTGCTTATTGCTAATTACGGGTCGAATGAATAGTCAATTCCTCGAAGCAAGCTCCACAATGTCTTTCACCTCCAGGACGGATTTGTCATAACCCAGCCGCACACAATTGATCATTGCCATTCCCAATTCGGCAAGGGTACTTACACTTCCCGGAAAGAGTTTCCGGAGGGCTGGGTACATCCATCCTATATACTTATAAAATGACACCACATTATTCAACCCTGGAGTAGGGTGCATATAGCCTGGCCTGAAGTTGTAGACTTTCCTGAACGGAAGTTTCATCAGGTCGTTTTCAGTTTTTCCCTTGATGCGGGCCCACATCGACCGGCCTTGCTCAGTACTGTCGGTACCTGCTCCGGATACATAGGTGAAAATCATCTCAGGATTCAGTTTCGACAAGATGCCGGCCACGTGCATGGTCAGGTCGTAAGTGAGTTGGCGGTATTGATCTTCTTTCATGCCAACTGATGACACACCCAGGCAAAAGAAACAAGCCTGGTATCCTGACAGTTGTGCCTGAATGGGAGTGAGGTCATGGAAGTTGGAATGAATGATCTCCTTCAATTTGGGATGCTGAACCCCGCAACTGCGGCGGTTGATTACCAATACAGACTGAATCTCATTGTGCTTAAGGCACTCATGCAAGACTCCTTCGCCGACCATTCCCGTGGCGCCTGTAATAATTACGTTAAAACCCATTTTTTACCCTTTAATGCGGAGCGGCCAAGTTACATCTTTCGTGAGGGATAGCCCCCAAAATCGTCTTCCACTCATAACAATTGTCATGCAGGCCCCCTGTTTTTTTTATTAACTTTCACCAGCATAAACTACAACTATCATGGCGCATTACAAGTTGCAGATCAATGGCAAGTCGGTAGAAACGGACGTTGAACCAGACACCCCTTTGCTGTGGGTGCTTCGGGATCATCTGGGAATGGTGGGCACCAAGTACGGCTGTGGTATTGGCCAATGCGGAGCCTGCACCGTTCACTTCAACGGGAACGCGGTTAAGTCCTGCAGCCTCCCGGTTTCGGCAGTGGGTTCGAACAAGATTACCACGATTGAGGGGCTTTCCGAAAAGGGCGATCACCCGCTTCAACTGGCATGGGATGAGGTGGATGTGCCACAATGTGGCTACTGTCAGGCAGGTCAGATCATGACTGCCGCAGCCTTGCTCAACAAGAACCCCAAGCCCTCAGGAGAGGAAATCGATAATGCCATGAATGGCAATATCTGTCGTTGCGGTACCTATCACCGGATTCACGAGGCAGTAGTACTTGCGAGCACTAAAATGAAATAACCATGCAAACCAATTATAAATCAAGCAGGCGTAACTTCTTGAAATTGACCGCTGCTGCAGGCGGTGGCCTTATGTTAGGCTTTACATGGAGTACCAAGGCCATGGCAGACAGTGTGGATGGTCTGGCACCGGCAGGTGAGCTGACGTTCAACAGCTACCTCGCCATTTCACCTGATGATATTATCACGATCTATTCGCCAAATCCGGAATTGGGCCAGAACATCAAAACATCATTTCCGATGATTGTGGCGGACGAGTTGGATGCAGACTGGTCCAAGGTAAAAGTGGTCCAGGCTGCCCTTGATACAAAGAAATATGAAAGGCAGCTCACTGGCGGAAGCGGTGCAGTACCGCACAGCTGGGAAAGACTGAGAAAAGCCGGGGCTACAGCCCGGCAAATGCTGATGGAGGCGGGCGCGAAGCGCTGGAACACTACCATAGACAATGTAACAACCGACAACGGTTTGGTGGTCAACAAGTCCAATGGCCAGAAGCTTACTTATGGCGCACTTGCCACTGACGCTGCAAAAGTTGGCATTCCTGCGGATGTGAAGCTGAAAGACCGGAAGGATTTCAAATTCATTGGCAAGTTTGTTCGTGGTGTGGACAACAAGGCAATGATAACAGGGAAGCCCTTGTTTGGTCTTGACTTCTACAGGGAAGGGATGCTTTACGCAATGGTTGTAAGACCAGAAGCTTTTGGTCAGAAATTGAAAGGATTTGATGCCACGGCTGCCAAAGCTGTTCCCGGGATTGTGGATGTAGTCTCCTTCAGGAACAATGTGGCGGTTGTTGGCAAGTCCACCTGGCAAGTCAACAAGGCCAGAAAGGTTTTGAAAATTGAATATGAGATTGAGACGCAACTGGAGAGCACACCTGATCACGATAAGCTATTCAAGGATCTGCTTGAAAGCAAAGAAGCTACTGTACGCCGTAAGGACGGGGATGTAGAAGCAGCATTCAAGAGTGCCGCCAGGGTGATCAAGGCGGAATATCAGTGTCCCTTCCTGTCTCACTCACCAATGGAACCGATGAACTTCTTTGCCCATGTAAAAGACAACAGTTGCGAGCTCATCGGGCCATCGCAGACTCCGGATATGGCCAGACAGGAGACAGCTAAACTATTAGGTATTCCTCCTGATAATATTACACTGGAAATCACACGATTAGGAGGCGGCTTTGGAAGAAGACTAAAGGCTGATTATGTGCTTGAGGCCGTTGAAGTTTCCAGGCTCATAAAGGCTCCGGTGAAAGTGATATGGACACGCGAGGATGACATGACCGGAGGCAGCTACAGACCTGCAGTCCGTTATCGTTTTGAGGCTGCCCTGGATGCTTCCAACAACCTCACAGGGTACCGTTTGAGAGGTGTGGGAATCAACAGCGGCAATCCTACAAGGGAGGATAATTTTCCTTCAGGGGCCGTTGACAACCTTCTGATTGAATCTGTAGAATACAAATCGCCCATCACCACAGGTGCATGGCGGGCGCCAATTACCAATTTCCTTGCATTCGCAGAGCAGTCTTTCCTGGACGAGGTAGCCCAGAACGTTGGCATGGATCCTGTTCAGTTCCGACTCAAACTTCTGGATCGCGCGAAGCAGAACCCGGTTGGGGCGATCAAATACGACATTGACCGCATGAAGGCGGTAATCCAACTGGCAGCAGACAAGGCGGGTTGGGGCAAGAAGCCCAATATCGCCCAGGGATTCAGCGTGTATTTCTCTCATCGTTCCTATGTGGCCCAGGTGGCTGAAATTGAAATGAAGCAGAACAAACCTGTGCTGAAGAAGATTTATGCAGCGGCCGACTGCGGTGTTGTGATTAATCAGAGTGGTTCACTGCAACAGGTGAAAGGAGGAATTGTTGACGGCCTGGGCCATGCCATGTTTGGTAGCCTGACTTTCAAGAATGGTGTGCCCGAGCAAAATAACTTCAACAACTACAGGCTGATAAGGATGAAGGAGGTGCCTGAAGTTGAAGTGCACTTTGTTGACAATGGGATCGATCCTACAGGTCTTGGTGAGCCTGCACTGCCGCCCACCGGCGGCGCTGTTGCCAATGCGTACTACAAAGCAACCGGGAAACGACTTCACGATCAACCTTTTATCAAGCAGGAAGAAATGAAGGGAGTTACCCTGGGAGAGCGTATGTGACAAGTGCACCTTTGACTTGGAAAATGCGTTAGTTTAATTAGAGATTACTAGGACCTAAGACGTGTTATATGAGTTACTATCAGACAATCAATGGCAAGACCCTGGACGGAAGTCTGCTGGACATGGCAGACAATGCCATTAAGGGTGCAGGAGACGGAAGAATATCCAAAGCCGATGCTGAAAAGCTTTTGGCAGCCATCCTGTATGACAATGCTTACTCAGATGTTGAACGGGAGACTGTTGAATATCTGTATGGGCACTATAAATGGACAGAGGCAGCCGAGAAGTGGTTCAAGGCAGAACTGGAAACATTCCAGAAAAAGGGGGAAAGCCTGGTCAAGATGACTCCGGCAGAAGTTGCCAAGCAGAAGTTTCCAAAGTATGATGTTCTGACCACGGAAATGGCAAGGGCTTCGAGAATGGTAGACCTGAAAGCTGCAACAGCCGAGACCCACCAGGATCACGAGGATATCGGGATTATCGTAAGGCTGGAAAGCGGTGAAAGGGTGGAAGTATTCTCGAACCTCATCACCCTCCAGGGCCATTTGGTAGAATTAAAGGGGGGCCATGCGATTCCCTTTTCTGCCATTGAGAAAGTGGAAATATAGTCTCAAGACCGAGGATGACCTCCCGCAGGGAATTTTTAAAGAGAGCCGGTTTTGCCGGGGGTCTTACAGCCTTACCGCTTCTTTCGGATGCGCACAACTGGATAAAAGCTGACAACCTGGGCGGTGGATTTTCCCCGGAAGAGATAAGGCGGTCTCTTCTTGTTCCGCAAGGGCGCATTTATCTCAACACCGGGAGCCTTGGCCCTATGCCAAAGCCTTTGCTCGACAACATTTTTGCCCTGATGCAGCAGCTTGAGCAAAATCCTGTTTCCGAAAATTGGGGGCCTTTAGGCACCAGGATGGAGGCGGTTCGGGGCATTGTGGCAGAGTTCATCCATGCGGAAAAGGATGAGATCGTTTTGACGCGCAACACAACCGAGGGACTTGAACTTGTATGTCAATCACTTCGTCTTGCTGCAGGAGATGAGATCCTTACTACCACACTGGAACATGGTGGCGGGGAGGTAGGCCTTGAGTTTCTCGAAAGGACTCAGGGCGCCGTTGTTCGTAAGATTGAATTGCCGTTACCGCCCAATAAGGAAGAGGAGATAATCAAAACTATTTCTGAGGCCATCACGCCGAAGACCCGCTTGGTTATGCTCAGTCATGTCAACACGGTGACAGGGCTTTTGATGCCGATGGACAAAATAGCCGCCTTGACTAGACCCAAAGGCATCTTCCTGTTATGTGATGGTGCACAGGCGCCGGGACTCACACCCATTGATGTAAAGAAGCTGAATGTCGACGCCTATGCTTCGTCAGGACATAAATGGTTGTTAGGTCCAAAAGAGACGGGCTTTCTTTATATCAGGAAAGACGTACAGTCACTCTTTCATCCTGTATTCACTTCATCAGGGTTTGACAGTTACTCAAAATCCTCCGGAACAAGGAATGTAGCCTTGATTATTGGTCTTGGCGAGGCCATCCGTTGGCAACAGCAATTGGGAGTGGATCAAACCCTTCAATACACAACCAGACTACGCGATCACTGCCAGAGGGAACTTGCCAAACTAAGAGGCCTCAGAATGATAAGTCCTGAATCCGGACCACTTTCGACTTCGATTGTCAGTTTCTCCCTTGAATCAGCCAGGAACCACGAGATTTACGAGCATCTGAAGGCAGCGGACATCATTGTCAAGGTATTGCCTCAGCATAACGCGATCAGAATTTCATGTCATTTGTTCGTTTCGATGCAGGACATCGATAAATTTATTGGGAGCCTGCGCCCGTTGCTTTAATAAGGCCCACACCATAGTCTATGAAAAAGTTCCTCAGGAACCTTTTGGTGGGAGAGAAGCATATCTCTTCCCTGATGGAATTCAAATATGCCATGCTTCGCGGGGAGTACGCACTCATCATGACCGCAGCGTGTCTCTTCTACATCATTCTGGATACTGTGAATGGCGTGAACGAATTCATCCCGTTCTATATCTGTGGCATCATTTCAGGATTGCTAATTATTCATCTCAATCGAATCGAGCAATACAAATGGTCTACCGCGGTACTCCTGCTTACAGCCAATACTATAGTGTTTTTATTTGCCGACGCTGACCATCCTTCCGGCGGTGTTTATTTCTTTTATGCTGCCTGCTCTGTGATTGGAATTGTTCTGGTAGGATATCACAGTACGGTGGGAGGGTGGATAGCCGGGCTTTTGCCTATTGCCCTGGGCTACATTTCTTATCTGATGCCTTTCAACATCATACCCAGACCTTCATTCAACCTGGAGATGCTGACTATAAATTTCCTATCCAACTTTACTATCGGGCTCATAGTATCTGTATTCACGGTACAGTTCCTGATCCGGCGTAATCGAATCGCAGAGAGATCCCTTCTGGAAAGCGAGCGACACCTGGTCAAAACTTCAAGCGAACTCCGGAAGAGTGAAGAAAGATTTGAGCTGGCCCTGAAAGGAACACGGGCTGGCATCTACGAATGGGACATGGTGACCGATCATGTGTACGTCAGTGATTACTGGAAAAAGTTGCTCGGGTATGAGGCTGGCGATACGGTTAACATAACACTTGAAGGCTTTCTCCAAAGGGTGCACCCTGAAGATGTCCAGCGTACAACAGAATCGGTGAAGAGCGTGATGGATACGCATCATCTGTTGTATCAAAATGAGGTTAGGCTGAGAACCAAGTCCGGCGATTATAAATGGTTCCTGGATAGTGGAATCGTACAGACGAACGAGAAAGGTATTCCGCAGATGACGGTGGGGTCGATTATTGACATCCAGGAGCGGAAGACCGGAGAAGAAAAAATACGACTGCAGAATGAATTGCTGGCGAAGGCCAATCAGGAACTGGACTATTTTGTGTATAGCGTATCTCATGATCTGCGAGCGCCCCTGAGTTCGATTCTTGGATTAACCAACATCTACGGCCTGACAGAAAGCCCCCAGGAAAAGGAAGGAATCATCAGGATGATAAGCAACAGAGCGGTGGCCCTGGACGATTTCATCAGGGGCGTACTTGACTATTCACGCAACAGCCGCGCTGATCTCAAATACAAAACATTGGTTCTTCACAAGGTGATCGTAGAGGTGCTTGAAAGCCTTGGCCACATGCAGGGTTATAATCAGGTAGCAATCGTGAATAATGTGCCGCAGGATTTTGAGGTGGTCACGGACCAGGACAGACTGAAAGTCATACTGAGTAACCTGATTGCGAATGCCGTAAATTACCGGGATCCTGCCAAAAGGCCATTTGTCAGGATTTCCGCTGAACAGGAATCCGGTTCCTGGTTATTGTCAGTTGAAGACAATGGTATTGGCATCAAGCAGGAGTACCAGGACAAAATATTTGACATGTTCTATAAGGCTCATGACCGGGGCAATGGCACTGGCCTGGGCCTTTATATCGTGAGAGAGGCTCTTGTAAGGCTGAAGGGAAAAATTGAAGTGAAGTCAAACTATGGGAAAGGGTCGACTTTCACAGTAACGCTTCCAGTATCCGTTGTGAACACACAACTTGACACAACCCTGAGTCATTCATAACAATTTGGTCAAACAGGCCTGTTTCCATTTGTGACCCGTATTCCGGAAATTGAGGCATCATACAATTACATGAGAAAGTACTTCTTATCTTTTCTGCTGCTGATACAGTCAGTGGTATTGGCTCAAAACACAAAGCCCATCATGCTTCCAAACGGCTGGAAACTTACTCCTGCCGGAAAAAGCACAGGTCTGGGCGACTTACCACTTAACCTTGTCATTTCCCCTGACAAGCAATACATCGTTGCAACCAACAATGGCTATGGCGCTCATACGCTGCAACTTCTGGACGCTCAAACCAAGGTGCTGCTCGACACCCGTGACATAGGTAAGGCCTGGTATGGGCTGGCCTTCTCTTCAGATTCAAAAACGCTTTACGCATCCGGTGGCTATAATAACCAAGTTGTAAAGTTGCAAATCCTGCAAAAGCGGCTAGTCGTGGTTGACTCCATCCCATTGGGCAAGCCATGGCCAGAAAAGATAGGTGTGGCAGGACTCGCATTTGACGACAAAAACCATAAACTCTTTGCCGTCACCCATGACGATGGTGCGCTTTACGTCATTGATACCGAAACGAAAACCATCCTTTCCAGGACTCAGCTGGAAGGCGAAGCTTATACATGCCTGCTTTCGAAAGATCGCAAGACCCTTTATATCTCTTGCTGGGGCTGTGACAAAATTCTTTGGTTTGACGTAGCCTCAGGTCAAATCAGGAAGCAGGTTCAGGTCGGTGATAATCCCAATGAGCTTGCGTTATCTGCCAATGGAAAATACATGTATGCGGCTATCGCCAATGACAATGCGGTCGCCGTCATGGATGCCCGCTCAGGCAAATTGCTGGAAGTATTGAATGTCGCATTATACCCTGGATCACCGAGCGGAAGCACTTCCAATAGTGTTGCGCTCAGTGAAGACAACAAGACCCTGTTCGTGGCAAATGCAGATAATAATTGTGTTGCAGTCTTCGACGTGACCAAGCCCGGTGCCAGCAAGGGTAAAGGTTTCATTCCGGTTGGCTGGTATCCCACTGCTGTGCGGGTTTTCGGCAATGAACTGTTGGTCGCCAATGGCAAAGGGTTTTCGTCTTTTCCGAATCCTCATGGTCCCAATCCTACGGTCCGAAGGCAACGCGTTCAACACCAGGCCAACACACCCGAGACAGAGGTACAATATGTAGGAGGGATGTTGCTTGGCACACTCAGCACCATACCCATTCCTGATGCAAGTCAGCTTGCTGAATATTCAAAAGCTGTTTACGCCAATACACCATACCGCAAGGATTCCGAGTTGACAGCATCTACAGGGCAAAGTTCGATACCTTCAAAAGTAGGAGGTCCATCGCCCATCAAATATGTCTTTTACATCGTGAAGGAGAACCGCACTTACGATCAGGTGCTCGGAGACCTCCCGGAGGGTAACGGTGATCCCTCACTCGTCTTGTTTGGCAAAGAGGTAACACCCAATCAGCACGCAGTAGCTCAGCAATTTGTTCTGTTTGACAATTTCTATGTCAACGGCGAGGTAAGCGCTGATGGCCACAACTGGAGTCTTGGAGCATATGCAGATGATTACCTGGAGAAAACCTGGCCTACCGGGTACGGAGGAAAAGGTGGCGATTATTCAGCCGAGGGCAACCGCAAAATTGCCAACAACAAGAACGGCTTCATCTGGGATTACGCCAACCGCGCAGGCATCAGCTACAGGACCTATGGGGAATTTGCCGACAACGGTAAAGCCAACCTGCCCGTTTTGGAAGGGCACTTCTGCAAAAAATATACTAGTTGGGATGAAAGTGTGATGGACACTACACGTTTCCACCAGTGGCGCCGGGACTTTGATTCGCTGGCTGCCATCCATCAGATTCCGCGGCTCAACACACTTCGCTTTATCAACGACCATACGGAGGGATTACGGCTGGGCAAACACTCGCCAAAGGCACATGTGGCAGATAACGACTATGCTGTCGGACTTTTTGTTGAATATCTCAGTAAAAGCAGTATTTGGAACGAGTCGGTAGTATTCATCGTCGAGGATGACGCTCAAAATGGTCCTGATCATGTTGATGCACACCGTAGTACGCTGTATGCGGCCGGCGGAATGGTAAAAAGAAAATATGTAGACCACACCATGTACTCTACAGCTTCGGTCCTGCGAACCATCGAGTTGATTCTGGGACTGCCGCCTATGAGTCAGTATGATGCCTCAGCCGAACCCCTGTGGAGAAGCTTTAACAATCAGCCTGACGTCACCCCATTTGTATCCATCCCTGCCAAAGTCGATCTTACTGAAAGAAATGTGGCCATCAATATTTGGCAACGCAAGAGTGAGAAGTTTGACTTTCATCGCGAAGATCGTGCCCCGGACGAAGAGTTCAACAACGTGCTTTGGTACGCCGTGCATGGCAATACCAACTTTCCTGTTCCCCGCAGGGCTGCGTTTGTGAATGTGAGAGGAGTGGAGGAGAATGAAGAGTGAAGAACGAAGAGTGAAGAATGAAGAGTGAAGAATGAAGAACGAAGAATGAAGAACGAAGAATGAAGAACGAAGAATGAAGAACGAAGAACGAAGAATGAAGAGTGAAAAGTGAAGAGCGAAAAGTGAAGAGAATGAAAAGGACTCGTCCACCTAAACTTCACGGAATATGGGAATCGTGATGGGCTAAGGGTGAAGGTGGAAATGCTATCCATTGACCTCCAAGGTGCGCCAGAGCATGGCGGGTAGTTGGCAGAAATCCCTCTTTATCACTCTTTTGCTGATCTCTGTCATTCGTTTTACCTTAAGCCTCACTATGTTCGCGTCATGAACCTTCTTCGAAGAAATCGGGAATTCTGGACTCATGAACGCAGCCTTTCGGCATTGCTCATCTACTTATCTCTCATGCTCCTGCTATGGATGCCGGCCTCAGGGCATACCTGGCTGGAATTTATTTTCAAGGACCTGCTCTTTATTCTCATCACAGTAGCGGGTGTCTATTCGGTGTTGACCAACTGGAAACGACAGCTGTTTTTCATCGGATTGGCAACCCTGGCGGCAGCACTGCGGGTGGTCAACTTTCTTACACCCAGTGTCGACCTGAATGCCGTTAATGATGCGTTGACCATCCTGTTTTTCGTATTCCTGAGCTACTTCGTTCTGCATCACATCTTCAAAGACGGGCCTGTTAATTTTTACCGTATTCAGGGTTCACTGGCGGTGTTTATGATTATGGGATTCTTCTGGGCCTTCCTGTACCACCTGCTTGAAGACGTCAATCCGGGCTCCTTCGCCACCATGAAAGGTCCTGTAACCCTTGACTATGGCCAATATGTCTACTTCAGCTTTGTCACCATGACGACACTTGGCTATGGAGACATTACAGCTGTTCATCCCATAGCGCGATCACTCGTTGTTTTTGAAGGTATGATCGGCTTGCTCTACCCAACTGTAATGGTCGCCAGGTTGGTTGCCATGGAGCTGGAACACAGCCGCAGTACGTGGGCACACAAAGAACATGGCAAGGAAAATAAGGGGTGAGGGATCCAAATTGTTTAGTCAGAATTAATATGCGACTCATCCCTTTTGTAATATCCTGCCTCATTGCCTTTTTAACACATGCGCAAGACGACCGGATATGGTACAGGCAACCTGCAAAACAATTTGGTGAGGCGTTGCCACTCGGAAACGGAAGAGTTGGATTGATGGTTTATGGCGATCCGTTGCACGAGAAAGTTCATCTTAATGAAGCAACACTTTGGACCGGTGGACCAGCCATACCCGCACCCAACCCGGGAGTGTATCAGTATTTGCCAGAAATTCGAAGGGCGCTTTTCAATCATGAGCTCAGGAAGGCAGACTCGCTGACCAAGAAACTTCAGGGACTCTACACTGAGTCATATGCACCGTTAGGTGATCTGCTGATTGATTTCCAACACACGGGAGCCACCCAACAATATACCAGGGCCCTGGATCTCCGTAATGCAACTGCAACTATTCAATACAAAGTCGGAAATGTGACTTTTACCCGGGAAATGTTTGTGAGTGCCGCAGATCAGGTGGCGGTATTTCGGTTCAGAAGCAGTAATAAAGGTGCCATTAACTTCTCCATGAGGCAATCAAGTCAGCTAAAGCCTCAGTTCGCGTCAATAGAAAACGGCCTCGTGATGAGGGGGAAGTCCCCGGCACACGCAGACCCGAACTACTTGGGCGAAAAACCTGATGCCATCGTATGGGCCGATCCGTCAGGATGCCGGGGAGTAAGGTTTGAGTCCCGTTTGAAAGTGATTCAAAACGATGGAGCCTTGGGAGGAAAGGATGATGTGCTGGAAGTGCATAACGCCTCAGTGGTTGTCATTCTCATTTCCATGGCAACCAGCTTCAACGGGTTTGATAAATGTCCCGACAAAGAGGGAAAAGATGAATCTGCCCTGGCCCAAACAGCGTTGGAGAAAGCATCTGCAAAGACATATGATGTCTTGTTCCAGAATCATCAGCGCGATTACCATCAGCTGTTTGATCGTGTAGCCATTCAGCTCCCCGCTGACCCCAACTCCAAACTTCCCACCAATGAAAGGCTGATGGCGCATTCGAATGGCGCACCTGACCGCTCATTTGGCGCACTCTATTTGCAATACGGGCGTTACCTGCTGATCTCCAGTTCCAGAACACCTGGAGCTCCCGCCAACCTTCAGGGGCTTTGGAATCAGCTAATGAGACCGCCGTGGAGTTCCAACTACACCACCAATATTAACGCGGAAATGAACTACTGGCCTGCGGAAGTTTGTAACCTGACCGAAATGCATTTGCCCATGATCGGCCTGATCGGAAACATGGCCATAACCGGTGCGGTCACTGCAAGGGAATTTTATGGAATCAATGAAGGATGGTCTCTCAATCACAACAGTGACCTGTGGGCCACAACCAATCCCGTAGGGAACAAGGGTGAAGGTTCTCCTCAATGGGCCACCTTTCCACTGGGTGGCGCCTGGGCCTGCAAGGACTTGTTTGACCATTATCAGTTCACCTGTGACAAGACCTATCTGAGAGATGTTGCCTATCCATTAATGAAATCCCAGGTAAAGTTTGTGAGCAAATGGTTGATCACAGACCGTCAGGGTAGGCTGGTAACAGCGCCCTCGACATCGCCGGAAAATGAGTATCACCAACCTGGTAGCAAAGAGCGTTATCAGACCTCCATCGCCTCGACCTGCGACATGTCCCTTATCTGGGATCTTTACACAAATGTCATTGAGGCATCCGAAGCACTTTCCACAGACAACGAATTCAGGGAAGATCTCATCCACCAGCGGGTTAAACTGTTTCCATTGACCATCAGCAACGAGGGGCTCTTGCAGGAATGGTATGAGGATTATGAAGATGTGGATCCGCAACACCGGCACCTTTCACATCTGGTCGGACTCTATCCCGGGAGACAGATCTCACCCCGCATTGATCCCGTGATAGCACTTGCTGCCCAGAAGGCCCTGGAAAAGAGAGGCGACGGTGGAACCGGGTGGGCCAAATCCTGGAAGATCAGCCTCTGGGCAAGATTGTATGACGGCAATCATGCTTATAAACTTTTTAAAGAACTGCTGCACTATACGGAAGACGGAGGAAACATAAGCTACTCCGGAAAAGGGGGGACTTATCCAAATTTCTTTTGCGCGCATCCTCCATTTCAGATAGACGGGAATTTTGGCGGCACCGCGGGCATTGCCGAAATGCTGCTGCAAAGTCACCTCGGCTATATCGATGTGTTGCCTGCTATTCCGGACGACTGGAGCGACGGCAGTTTCGATGGCCTGGTTGCACGCGGTAACGTAGTTGCTGGCGCCACATGGAAGAATGGCAAGGCATCAGAAATCAGATTGACTTCCAGGCAGGCTGGAAGGATTCTCTTAAGAAATCCCTTCGCAACTTCGACTAATGTTTATGCAAATGAAAAGTTGATTGATCAGTTCACACCAGAGGGACTGATCGTGCTGGAAATGAAGCGGGGAGAGCAGATTAAGTTAAGAGTTAAGAGTGAAGAGTGAAGACAAGTGCTGCCCGCCAGAGCTTTAGTGGATCCGGCAAAGGCAGAAGCATACGCTAATTAAAGAAGACCTCGTCCACCATTAACCATCCTTTATCCTTGGGAGCTTTTCTGAAGGCGGGTAGCTTGGCCAGAGGATGTGCAATAATCTTGTAAACGCTGTACGACGCGTCAATGGGTATCACGATCCCTTCGTTCTGGTTCACCCCATATTCGGCCGGTTGCGATGGGACCACCTTCCGGATCAGCGCAAGGTGGGCTTCATCGTTTCCACCATATATCTCCACCCATTCCGGCGGCATCGTTTCGGCGCCTACATCTTTGGCGAAACTGATCGTCACTGAATTGATCCTGGGGTGGGTGGGGAAGTGAAACACCGCTTCAAGGGAATTATCTCTGAAGGCCATCCATGTTGGATCTCTGAAGAAGTCCATGAAGCCCTTGCGGCTGTCAATCAAGGTGTTAATTCCATTGCCTGGATACTTCTTGTCTGATTGCGTCAGCAAGGTTGCCTTTTCGGGAGTCAGTCCTTTGCAAAAGAATCCGAACGTTGCCGTTGCACTACTCTTCCATCCATCCCGGTATGCTCTTGCCTTGACCAGGGTATAGGAACTGATGGGGATGGGTTCTTTGTAAATCATTGACTTCACACTGTCAGGTTCCGTTCCGTCCGTTGTATAGCGGATCACTGCCCCCGGGATTGTTGCCTTAAGTTTGACGGGTTCACCCGGCTGGAGCAATTGACTTCCATTGACAGAAAGCGGTGGACTCAATTGCAATACCTCCCTGGAATCCGGCACATATCCGGTTTGCCAATTGATGCGTGAATACTTCCTAGCAACTCCATCAGCGGAAGCTTGTGCAATTTTCGTGTTCCAGATGAAGACATTGCGTAAGGCTGGCATGGACCCCAGCTGATCAAGGGCGGCATCCGTAACTGCGGTTCCGGAAAGAGCCAGTGATTGAAGTGAACTTATCCGTGCGAGTGCCAGCAGTCCTTTGTCTGTTACATCGGTATTATTGAGAATGAGCCGTTCAAGGTGCACAAACTTTGACAACTTGTTTAGATCTTCGTCTTTCACCGGCATGTTCGTCAGGTTGATGGATACAATTTGATCCGCCACGGCTGAAAGTTCTTCGATCGACTCCGGCCTGAAGGCCTGTCTTACAAAAAAGTCTGCCTGCAGTGCAGCCTCAGATACTGCCACCTGTGATACAAACCTGAATGGTGTATTGAGTTCCTGGATCTTCTCAGGAGATGCGGACGCAAAATGGTATCGCTGATCTTCGGTATTCTTTCTTAAATAAGCAGAGCCAACGGAAAGAGCCAGCCCTCTGAGAGAGTCATTCGTTGGTATCGCATCTATCTTAAGGCGCATGTCAGCTCCCATCGCTATCCAGCGATTGATTAGCTTTCTTTCCGAAGGTGTCAGCTGAGGTTTATCTTTTGGCGGCATATGATTCTTTTCGTCGATGCCGAGTTCGAGGCGCTGAATGATCAGACTGCCGGAAGGATCACCCGGTTTCCACAAGGAACCATGTTTGCCACCCTTCAGGATACTCTCGACCGAAGTAAGCACCAGATCGCCCTTCGCCTTGCTTCGATTGTGGCATCCAAAACATTTGGCCTCCATTACTTTGCCAATTGA
>JBDHXU010000038.1:0-30895 GCA_039810905.1 Cyclobacteriaceae bacterium
CCGGTATTAAAGCAAATCTCGCCGCCCGTGGTACCTATTTTGCCAATGGCGGTACCCTCTACGAGCAGGCCGTCTTGCAGCAAGAGGTAAGCTTTCTGGTTCAATGGAATAAGTGGTTGGTTTAACAAAAATACATCGGAGAAGGGGTTCGCGCTATGACGCACATGAAAAAAGGGACCCGTTTTTGACAGGTCCCTTCTTGCTATCGATTGAAGTCATCTATTACTTCTTTTTCTTCGCTTCAGGCTTCTTTTCTTCCTTGGCTGGCTGTTCCGCCTTTGACTCTGCTGCTCCGGATTCTGCCTCAGGAGCACCCTCCGATTTCTTACCCTTGCGGCTCCGGCGGGTTTTGGCCTTCTTGGCACCGTCCTTCTTATAAAGATCATTGAAGTCCACCAACTCCATCATGCACATCTCGGCCGCATCACCGAGGCGTACATCGCCCAGCTTAATAATTCTGGTATAACCGCCCGGACGTTCAGAAGTGCGGGTGGCCACCTCACCGAACAATGCCTTGATGGAATCCTTGTTCTGGAGATAGGAGAACGCCATACGGCGCGAATGCATCGTATCTGTCTTGGCCCTGGTGATCAGGGGCTCAACGAACTTCCTTAATTCCTTTGCCTTGGCAACTGTGGTAGTGATTCGCTTATGGATCAGGAGGGACGAGGCCATGTTGGACAACATTGCCTCCCGGTGAGCCTTGGTCCGGCCCAGGTGATTATCTTTCTTACCGTGTCTCATTAGTCTTCTTCCAGTTTATATTTTGAAAGGTCCATGCCAAAGGTCAGGTTCTTTTCAGAAACCAGTTGCTCGAGCTCGGCGAGGGACTTCTTACCGAAGTTCCTGAATTTCATCATGTCGGATATTTCCAGCTGCACCAGGTCGCCCAAAGTCTTCACATCAGCGGCTTTGAGGCAGTTGTAAGCACGCACAGACAGATCGAGGTCATGCAGAGGGGTCTTGAGGAGCTTGCGCATATGCAACATCTCTTCATCAACCTGTTCCACTTCGCTATCCGCACCGGTTTCGAGTTCGATTGATTTGTCGGAGAATAGACGGAAGTGCTGGATCAGGATGAATGCAGCGCCTTCAAGGGCTTTTTCAGGATGAATGGATCCGTCTGTCTCGATTTCCAGAAGAAGCTTCTCGTAATCTGTACGCTGCTCCACACGGGTATTCTCGACGCTGAATCTTACGTTCTTGATAGGCGTAAAGATTGCATCAATAGGAATGAATCCGAAAACTTGCTCATTGGGCTTGTTCTCCTCTGCGGGAAGATAGCCCCTGCCCTTTTCAATTGTCAATTCAACCTCAAAGTGAGCAGTCTCATCCAGCGTTGCTATCACATGGTCTGGATTCAGGATCTCAAAAGCCGATGTAAACTTTGCGATATCACCAGCCTTGAAATGCTTCTGCTTCTTGATGCTTACCGTGATCTTGTTATCAAAATTGTCCGAGAGCTTGCGAAAACGAACCTGCTTGAGGTTAAGAATGATTTCAGCAACATCTTCAACAACTCCTTCGATGGTAGAAAATTCGTGCAATACGCCGGGGATCTTGATACCGGTGATCGCATATCCCTCAAGTGAAGAGAGCAGGATTCTGCGAAGGGCATTGCCGATGGTTACGCCATATCCTTTTTCCAGCGGTTTGAAGGTGAAGAATCCATGGAAGTCATCTGACTTCTCCATAACCACCTTCTCCGGCATTTGAAACGCTAATATTGACATAATTCCTTGGTTTAAATTTTTAAATGGTCTACCGGGTCACACCCGGTATCAGACGTTACTTGGAGTACAATTCGACGATCAGCTGTTCGTTGATATTCTCGGGAATATCTCCGCGTGTGGGGAGGTTGATCACCTTGCCTTCCATCTCTGCACCATCCCACTCCAGCCAGGGATATTTCTTGGCACTGCCAATGGACAGGCTATTGGTGATAGCTTCAAGGGATTTCGACTTCTCGCGCACGCCCACTTTATCACCGGCACGCAATGAGAATGAAGGGATATTTACTACATCGCCATTGACAAGGATATGCTTGTGAATGACCAACTGACGTGCCGCACGACGGGTCGGAGCAATGCCCAACCTGTAGACTGTGTTGTCGAGACGGGCTTCCAGCAACTGCAGCAACACCTCACCGGTTACCCCTTTCTTGCGGGTTGCCTTATCAAAGGTGTGTGCAAACTGACGCTCAAGAACGCCATAGATATACTTGGCCTTCTGCTTTTCAGCCAGCTGCGTCGCATATTCTGATTGCTTTCTCTTTTTGGTCTTTCCATGCTGGCCAGGAGCATAGTTCTTCTTCTGGAGCGCCTTGCTTTCGCCCAGAATCGGCTCGTTGAACCTTCTTGAAATCTTCGCTTTCGGACCTGTATATCTTGCCATGATCTGTTCTTACAATTCCTGTTGATTAAACTCTTCTCTTCTTGGGAGGACGGCATCCATTATGCGGGAGTGGTGTCACGTCCCTGATCGCCAGGATTTCAATCCCGGAGTTCTGAATGGTACGGATGGCAGATTCGCGTCCGGCGCCAGGGCCTTTCACGAAGACTTCCACTTTTCTCAAGCCTTGCTCAAAAGCCTTGGTGGAGCACTCCTGGGCCGCCGTTTGCGCCGCATAGGGAGTGTTCTTCTTCGAGCCTTTGAATCCCATCTTACCGGCGGAGGCCCACGCAACAACCTGACCGGTGGAATTGGTCATGGAGATTACGATATTATTGAAAGTGGCCTTGATGTGTGCCTGGCCTACTGCTTCAACGTTTACCGTGCGCTTCCTGCTTTTGTCTTTCTTTTTCTCTACCGGGGCTTGTTCGTTTGCCATATCCGTTCTGTTATGATCCTCTGTTAATTAACCTTTGGTTGCTTTCTTCTTGTTGGCCACTGTCTTGCGCTTTCCTTTACGCGTACGGGCATTGTTCTTGGTGCTTTGCCCCCTGACAGGAAGTCCCTTACGATGACGAAGTCCGCGGTAAGAACCGATATCCATCAGACGCTTGATGCTCAGTTGTGTCTCTGATCGGAGCGAACCTTCAATGCGGTATTTTTCCGCGATGATTTGCCTGATTTTGTTTGATTCTTCGTCGTTCCATTCCTTCACTTTCTTGTCCCAGCTCACGCCGGCCTGGGTCAGAATGTTCTGAGCTGAGCGGCGGCCGAGGCCATAGATATAGGTGAGGCCGATTTCGCCTCTCTTATTATCCGGAATGTCAACACCTGCAATACGTGCCATGAATGATCTTTTTTAATACGTTATTTTATCCCTGACGCTGTTTATAGCGGGGGTTCTTCTTATTGATGACATACAGCTTGCCCTTGCGTCGAATGATTTTACATTCTGCGCTACGTTTCTTGATGGAGGCTCTTACCTTCATAATTACTTGTATCTAAAAGTTATCCTTCCCTTTGTCAAATCATACGGCGACATTTCCAGTCTCACCTTATCGCCGGGCAGAATGCGGATGTAATTCATCCTCATCTTACCGGAGATATGCGCAAGCACTTCGTGGCCGTTTTCCAGTTGTACCCTGAACATCGCGTTCGAGAGCGCCTCCTGGATCGTTCCATCCTGTTCTATCGACTTTTGCTTCGCCACTTATATGTATAGTTTCTCTCTATCTCTTCATGCGACGTCAGCACTTCAGTCCGGTCTTCGTGAACCGCCACCGTATGCTCAAAATGAGCGGATGGTTTGCGGTCATTGGTCCGTATAGTCCATCCGTCCTTCTCCTGCACCACCCTTTGCGTTCCCATGTTTATCATGGGTTCTATTGCAAAGACCATCCCGGCGACGATCTTGGGTCCCTTCCCCCGTTTACCGTAGTTGGGCACCTCCGGATCTTCATGAAGATTTCGTCCGACTCCATGACCGACCAGTTCGCGGACAACTCCGTATCCAAACTGCTCAACATAGGCCTGGATCGCATGACTGATGTCTCCAATCCGGTTGCCGGCTTTCGCCTGCGCAATGCCGAGATAAAGTGAGTCATACGTCCGGTTCAGCAGGTCCAGCACCTCTTGCGTCACACCCTCCAACGGATACGTGTAAGCCGAATCGCTGTGAAAGCCGTTAAACTTTACACCGCAATCCACTGACACAATGTCTCCCTCTTTCAACTCGTAGTTGCCCGGAAAACCGTGCACTACTACTTCATTAACCGAGATGCACAACGAGGCCGGAAAGCCATTGTAGTGCAGGAAAGAGGGTTCCGCGTGATGGTCCCTGATAAACTCTTCCGCCCGTCGATCCAGATCTTTTGTCTTCACTCCCGGTTTAATCATCCGGGCCACTTCACCGTGAGTTTGCGCAAGTATCTGCGCGCTTTCTCTGATGATCTGAATCTCCTCTGGCGTTTTCAGGTGGATCATTAAACCTTACGCCGCAGCAAACTGAGAACGTCCTTTCACTCTGCCGGACTTCATCATCCCTTCGTAGTGTCTCATGAGGAGGTAGCTCTCAATCTGCTGGAGGGTATCCAATACCACACCAACGAGAATCAAGAGCGATGTTCCGCCATAAAACTGTGCGAAGTTTTGTGTTACGCCAGCACGCACTGCAAACGCAGGCATGATGGCAATGGCCGCCAGGAAGAGGGCGCCCGGAAGAGTAATCTTTGATAAAATATTGTCTATGAACTCTGCAGTCTGTTTTCCGGGCTTAATGCCGGGAATGAAACCGCCGTTTCTTTTAAGATTGTCTGCAATGTCATTGGAAGGCACCGTGATGGCCGTATAGAAGAAAGTGAAGGCCAGGATCATCACAGCAAACAAGGTGTTGTACTGCCAGGACGTGAAATCCGCAAATGTGGAGCCTACATAGGCGCCAAGATCGCTGTCGCGCCAGATTCCGGCAATCAGCGGAGGAATAAACATGAGCGCCTGTGCAAATATAATTGGCATGACACCGGCTGAATTCAACTTGAGGGGAATGAAGTCCCTCTTGCCGCCATAAAGCTTGTTGCCGACTACCTGCTTGGCATACTGTACCGGAATGCGGCGTGTAGCCTGCGTCAGGGCAATCACTCCAACCACCACGAAGAACAGCGCCAGCAGTTCAATGATGAAGAGCAGTGCGCCCTGCATGCCTTTGCCTGTAGCTTCCAGATAAAGTGCGGTGGGGAAACGGGAAACAATCCCGATCATGATAAGCATGGAAATACCATTGCCAATACCCTTGTCTGTAATGCGCTCTCCAAGCCACATGCAGAACATAGTCCCGGAAACAAGGATCACAATGGACGAAACCGTAAAGAACAATCCGGGGCTGATGATCGCCTCAGGATTGATGGTTGCCCGAAGGTAACCATAAGACTGTGCCGCAGTAATCACGATGGTAAGCACCCGCGTAAACTGATTCAATTTTTTCCTGCCACTTTCTCCCTCTTTCTGCAGTTTCGCAAAATGAGGTACCGCCACCGTGAGCAACTGCACCACGATGGAAGCGGAGATATAAGGCATAATGCCGAGCGCAAAAATGGATGCCCTGCTGAAGGAGCCTCCGAGGAATGTGTTCAGCAAATCAAAAATACCACCCTGGTTGCCAGTAAGAGCGTTCGGCTCGATTCCCGGCAGCACGATGTAAGAACCCAGGCGGAAGATGATCAGGAATCCGATGGTATTCAGAATACGGACCCTGAGCTCCTCGATAGAGAAAATGTTCTTTATGGTGGTAATGAATCGCTTCATTTATTTCACAGTTGTAGCGCTGCCGCCGGCTGTTTCAATGGCTTTCGTTGCGGTGGTTGAAAAAGCATGTGCCTCTACGGTCACCTTCGATTTAAGTTCACCGCGGCCCAGCACTTTTACTTTGTCATTTTTGCCGATCACACCGTTATCCATCATCAACTGCAGATTCAAAGCCGAAGCTTTGGTCTTCTGCGCAAGTGATTCCAGCACATCAAGGTTGATGGCCTTATAGTAAATCTTCTCGTTATTCTTGAAGCCGAACTTCGGAATACGACGCTGCAAAGGCATCTGACCGCCTTCAAAGCCGAATTTCTTATGATAGCCTGAACGGGACTGGGCACCCTTGTGGCCACGGCCTGCCGTGCTGCCACCAGATCCCTGACCGCGTCCGAGGCGCTTGTTTGTTTTGGTTGAGCCGGCTGCCGGCTTCAGTGTATGCAGTTTCATGTTCAGATCTCTTTTACACTCACCAGGTGACTGACTTTCTTTACCATACCCTGGATTTGAGGAGTATATTCAACTTCTACAAACTTATCGCGACGACCCAGGCCCAATGACTCAATCGTCTGCAACTGGGTTGCCGGGCGCTTGATGGTGCTTCTGATCTGGGTAATTCTGACCTTCGCCATAATCTTATCCATTAAAAACTTTTGACAACTCAACACCACGGTTACGCGCAATGGTCCGTGCATCCCGCATGCTGGTAAGGGCCTTGAAAGTGGCCTTCACCACATTGTGAGGATTGGAAGAACCTTTGGATTTTGCCAACACGTTGTGAACGCCGGCGCTTTCCAGAACGGCACGCATGGCACCACCGGCAATAACTCCTGTACCGGGGGAAGCAGGCTTCAGCAACACGAGACCACCGCCAAATTTACCAATGCAATCATGGGGAACAGTGCCTTTGATGATCGGTACTTTCACCAGATGCTTCTTGGCATCGTCGATGCCTTTTGTAATGGCATCGGTAACTTCATTGGCTTTGCCAAGGCCGTAACCCACCACACCGTTGCCATCACCAACCACCACTATTGCAGCAAAGCTGAAACGGCGTCCGCCCTTTACAACCTTGGCGACGCGCTGGATAGCCACGACCTTTTCTTTCAGATCGATTTCACTGGCTTTGACCGTACTTACGTTGCTTTGAGTCATGCGATTAGAATTTTAGGCCACCTTCTCTGGCTCCATCAGCCAAAGCCTTGACATTACCATGATATAGATACCCATTGCGATCAAAGACCGCAGACTTTACGCCGGAGGCTACTGCCTTTTCAGCTACCTTTTTACCCACCGACTTCGATGTCTCAACATTGAGCTTGGCGTTCTTATCCAATTCAAGTGATGAAGCGGCGGCGATCGTGACGCCCTTCGCATCATCGATCAGCTGTGCGTAGATGGCCTTGTTGCTTCTGAAGACAGAAAGACGGGGACGGTCCGCCGTGCCTTCCACATGCTTGCGGATGCCGCGCTTAATCCTCTCCCTGCGAATGACCTTTTTCTTGATGGACATATCCTTAATTATTTAGCAGCTGCCTTGCCGGCCTTTCTGCGTACATATTCACCCACATAGCGGATACCCTTTCCTTTATAAGGCTCCACCTTCCTTAACGACTTGATCTTGGCAGCAACCTGTCCGATCAATTGTTTGTCTATACCCTCAAGGATGATCATAGGGTTGGCACCTTTTTCCTGCACCGCCTGGAGTTTCAATTCCGAGGGCACGGCGAGGAAAACACTGTGCGAGTAACCCAGGCTGAGCTCCAGGACATTGCTCTGTGCTGTTGCCTTGTAACCCACACCTATCAATTCCAACTCCTGGCGATAGCCTTTGTTCACGCCCGCCACCATGTTGGCAATGAGAGCACGGTACAGACCATGCATGGCGCGATCCGGCTTATCGTCAGAGGGGCGCGTAACATGAACAGTATCGTTTTCCACCTTCACCCCAAAATTGGGCTTCAGCACCTGGTGCAGCTCACCCTTGGGGCCTTTAACAGAAACCTTATGATTGGCTTCTGAATAGGTGCATGTTACACCTTTGGGAAGAGCGATCGGAAGTCTGCCTATCCGTGACATTGTTCTTTATTAATAGACGTAACACAAAACTTCACCACCTACATTCAACGCCCTGGCTTCTTTGTCGGTGATTACACCTTTTGAAGTGGACAGGATGGCTATGCCTAGACCGTTGAGGACCTTGGGAAGCCCATCCGACGGGCGATATTGCCTTAAACCGGGAGTGCTGACGCGATCGATCTTTGAAATAGCGGAATCCTTCGTTTCAGGATTATATTTCAAAGCGATCTTGATCTTACCCTGCTTGTTGTCGGTTTCCTCAAACTTATAATTGAGGATATAGCCCTTGTCAAACAACACCTTGGTGATCTCCTTCTTGATGTTGCTGGCAGGCAATTCCACCACGCGATGGCGCGCCTTGATGGCGTTTCTAAGCCGGGTCAGGTAGTCTGCAATAGGGTCTGTCATGTTCTTTTCTGTTAAGGGCGGCCCCTTTTTTCAAAACAGGGCCGCAAAGATATTTATTCCTTGTCTTACTTCAAATTACCAGCTTGCCTTCGTCAAACCAGGGATTTTGCCATCCAGGGCCATCTGGCGGAACTGGTTACGGCAAATGCCAAATTTGCTCATGTAACCGCGCGGACGACCTGTGAGCTTGCACCGGTTCCTGATGCGGACCGCTGACGAACTCCTGGGGAGTTGATCCAGCTTTCCCCACTCACCGGCCTCTTTCAAGGCCTGACGCTTGGCCTTGTAACGGGCCACGAGCCGCTCCTTCTTCTTGTCCCTTGCTACGATTGAAAGTTTTGCCATGGTTTCTGTCAGTTTTTGTTTACAAAAGGCATCCCGAATGCTTTCAGGAGCTCGTAACTCTCTTCGTCGGTAGTGGCAGTAGTCACAAACGTGATATCCATGCCGTTGATCTTGCTAACCTTGTCGATGGAAATTTCAGGGAAGATGATCTGCTCCTTTACACCAAGGGTGTAGTTGCCACGGCCATCAAATCCCTTGTCGCTTACACCTTTGAAATCACGTACACGGGGAAGTGCGACGTTCATCAGGCGATCCATGAATTCATACATCTTGGCACCGCGAAGTGTCACCCTGACTCCAATAGGGAGATCTTCACGCAGCTTGAAGTTTGAAATGGCTTTCTTTGCCTTTGTCGCAACGGCCTTCTGACCGGTAATCGAAGTGATCTCCTCGATTCCGACATCGACAATCTTCTTGTCAGCTACAGCTGCGCCTACACCCTTATTAATGCAAATCTTCTGGATGCGGGGCACCTGCATAACTGAACCGTACTGAAACTTGGCTTTCAGTGCCGGCACAATCTCTTTCGTATATTTTTCCTTTAGTCTGGGCGTTGCCATGGCTCTCTTACTTAATGAATTCTCCTGTCTTTTTGGAATAGCGCTGCCACATGCCTTCGGCATTGCGCTTCCGGCCTACTTTGGTGGGCTGGCCTGAAGCGGGATCAATCAGTACAACGTTGCTGATGTGAATGGAAGCTTCTGTTTTCTTGATGCCACCCTCAGGCTTGCCGGCTGAAGGTTTCTGGTGCTTGGTCACCATGTTAATGCCTTCCACGATCACGCGGTTTTTGTCGAGCAATACTTCCAGCACCTTGCCTTTATTTTCTTTTTCGGCTGTGCTGCGGTAATTACCCGCTATTACTTTTACCGTGTCACCCTTGCGGATTTTCAGCTTGGGCTGCTTGTTGGTTTTCCTTTCCATTGTCTTAAAGAACTTCAGGTGCAAGTGAGACGATCTTCATGAACTGCTTCTCACGGAGTTCCCTGGCCACCGGACCGAAGATGCGGGTGCCGCGGGGTTCATCCTGAGGATTCAGCAGCACAGCCGCATTATCCTCAAAGCGGATGTAAGAACCGTCTTTCCTTCTTACTTCCTTCTTGGTTCGCACTACTACTGCCTTGGATACAGTACCCTTCTTGATCTGGCTGGTGGGGATGGCGGATTTCACCGTCACAACGATCTTGTCGCCCACAGAAGCGGAACGCCTCTTGGTACCACCCAATACGTGGAGACAAAGCACTTCTTTTGCGCCGCTGTTGTCTGCCACTGTCAATCTGGTTTCATTCTGTATCATACAATTCCTTCTTTTCCGTAATTAATTACTTCGCTTTCTCAATAACTTCCACAAGTCTCCAGCGCTTGTTTTTGCTGAGGGGACGCGTTTCCATGATACGCACGGTGTCGCCGATGCCTGCCTCATTCTTCTCATCATGGGCCATAAGCTTGGTCGTCTTGTTCATGAACTTCCCGTAAATGTTGTGCTTCACCTTACGGTCAATGGCGATAGTGATGGTCTTCTGCATTTTATTGCTGACCACTTTGCCTACTCTCTCCTTGCGTAGATTCCTCTCCATAATGCTTTACTTTTGCTTTTCCTTTTCCGTCAACAATGTGTTGATCCGGGAGATGAGGCGGCGGGTCTGCTTGATCTTCATCGGATTCTCAATGGCAGAAACCTGGTGCGCAAACTTCATCTTGCGGAGGGCCTCCTTCTCGCTCACGAGCTTCTCTTTGAGCTCATTCAGTGTGAGGTCCTTTATTTCAGCGATCGTGTTCTTCATAAGTCCTATTGTTCAACGTAATCGTGACGAACCACAAATTTTGTCTTGATCGGGAGCTTTCCGTCGGCAAGTTTCAAGGCTTCCAATGCCGTGGCACGTGTTACACCTCCTGCCTCGAACAGAATGGTGCCTGGCTTAACCGGTGCTACCCAGTATTCCGGAGCACCCTTGCCTTTACCCATCCTGACTTCAGCAGGCTTACGGGTAACGGGTTTGTCAGGGAACACTCGGATCCACACCTGTCCTTCACGCTTCATGGCGCGGGTCACTGCAACACGGGCAGCTTCCAACTGGCGGGCAGTCAGCAATCCAGGCTCAACTGCTTTCAGACCAAATGAGCCGAAAGCAATCATATGACCACGGGTCGCCAATCCCTTTACCCTTCCCTTTTGGGACTTCCTGAACTTGGTACGCTTGGGTTGTAACATTGCTGAAAACCTGTTTTAACTTCCCTTAATTATTTTCTTCTACCTCTTCCCTCAGCGCGACCTTCGCCACGCTCTCCACGGCCGCGGCCTTCGCCACGTCCTTCGGAACGCTCACCCCGCTCACGACGCGGACCACCCTGGCCCTTGTTCTCACCTTGGGAAACAATGCCCACATTGGGAGACAGGTCACGCTTTCCAAAAATCTCGCCCTTGAAGATCCATACCTTGATTCCGATTTTTCCATAAACCGTCTGGGCTTCCGATATCGCATAATCGATGTCGGCGCGCAGCGTATGGAGCGGTATGCGCCCTTCCTTGTATTGCTCGGTCCGGGCCATGTCGGCACCTGCCAAACGGCCGGACAGTTTTACCTTGATACCTTCAGCACCTACACGCATGGAAGATGCAATCGCCTGTTTCATTGCGCGGCGGTAAGAAATACGTGCCTCGAGTTGCTGAGCAATGGATTCACCTACCAGGCGGGCATCCAGTTCCGGACGCTTGATTTCAAAGATGTTGATCTGAACATCCTTGCCTGTAAGCTTCTTCAGCTCTTCCTTGATTTTGTCGACTTCCGTACCGCCCTTTCCAATGACAACACCCGGACGGGCAGTGTGGATGGTGAGGGTGATGCGCTTGATGGTCCTTTCGATAACCACCTTGGCAATTCCACCTTTTTGGATACGGGCATCGATGTATTTGCGGATCTTCTGATCCTCAACCAGTTTGTCGGAGAATTCTTTTCCGCCAAACCAGCTGGAGTCCCAGCCGCGTATGATACCGAGGCGTAAGCCGACAGGATTAATCTTTTGTCCCATTATTCCTTGGTTTCTTTTTCTTCAACCTTCTTAGATTCTTTTGCTTCGGCAGGCATACGGTCTACAACCAGCGTGACGTGATTGGAACGCTTGCGTACGCGGTGCGCCCTTCCCTGCGGTGCAGGGCGAAGTCTTTTCAGGATTCGGCCGCCGCCCACATGTACTTCCTTCACAAACAGGTCCGCCTCTTCCAACTTCACATCCTTGTTCTTGGATTCCCAGTTGGAAATCGCTGACATCAGAAGTTTTTCCAACTTGGCAGCCGGGTGCTTGGTCTCGTACTTCAGGAGGTTCAGCGCCAATGCAACCCGCTGACCACGGATAAGGTCTGCAACCAATCTCATTTTGCGGGGAGAGGTGGGTACATCATGAAGATAAGCCACAGCAGGTCCCTGCTTGGCCGCATCCTTAACAGCTGCGATTTTGTCACGCTTCTGTACCGACCTTTTTACTTTCTTCTCTGTAGTTTCCATGGCACATCAAATTTTTAAGCGGCTGCAGCTTCTGCCTTATTGTTACCGGTATGGCCCTTGAAGGTGCGCGTGGGAGCAAACTCTCCGAGCTTGTGGCCTACCATGTTTTCAGTGACATAAACCGGAATGAACTTATTGCCGTTATGGACGGCAAACGTATAGCCGATCAGATCAGGCGTGATCGTGCTTCTGCGCGACCAGGTCTTGATCACTGATTTTTTGCCGGACTGCTCCATCGCAGAGACTTTCTTTGCGAGACGCGCGTCGAGGTACGGACCTTTCTTAATTGACCTTCCCATTACTTTTTCCTCCTTGCAATGATTAGATGATCTGAATACTTCTTCGGATGCCTTGTCTTCTTGCCCTTTGCATACAACCCTTTGCGTGAACGAGGATGTCCACCGGAGGCACGTCCCTCACCACCACCCATCGGGTGATCTACAGGGTTCATAGCTACCGCACGGTTACGGGGACGAACACCTCTCCAGCGGCTGCGGCCTGCTTTGCCTACAGACTCATTCATATGATCAGGGTTGGAAACTGCCCCGATCGTTGCCAGGCAGCGTACCAACACATTCCTCATTTCTCCTGAAGGCATCTTCAAGGTTGCGTATTCTCCCTCTCGGGCAACCAACTGCACAAATGATCCGGCGCTGCGCGCAATGGAGGCGCCTTTTCCAGGTTTCATTTCCACATTATGTACAATGGTACCGACCGGTATTTTTGACAACGGAAGCGCATTTCCTACCTCAGGTGCAACATCCTCTCCGGATACCACTTTCTGACCCACTTTCAGTCCCTGCGGAGCTACGATGTAGGATTTGGCTCCGTCAGCGTAATACAGTTTCGCCACGCGGGCGGTACGGGTCGGATCGTATTCAATCGACTTCACCGTTGCAGGCACACCAAACTTGTCACGCTTGAAATCAATGATTCTGAGCTTCTGCTTGTGGCCGCCGCCGATGTACCGCATGGTCATGTGGCCAACATTGTTGCGACCACCAGTCTTCCGCAGGGAAGTCAGGAGTGACTTCTCCGGGCGTGATTCGGTGATGTCATCGAATCCGGGCGACAGCCGGTGACGGGTACCGGGCGTTACAGGTCTAAGTTTCTTCAGCGCCATCGCTATTTCAATTAAACGTTGCTATAAAAATCAATCACTTCACCTTCAGCAAGGGTCACAATGGCCTTCTTGTAGTTGGGCTTGCGGCCTGCCAGGGTACCAGCTTTCGTATATCTTACCTTCTTCTTACCCATGACGCTGAGCGTGTTTACGCGCTCAACATTCACGTTGTACATTTTCTCCACTGCGTTCTTGATATCCACCTTGTTGGCATCAATGTCTACAATGAATCCGTACTTACCCTTCTCATTGAGGGCAGAAACCTTTTCCGTTACCAGGGGACGTTTCAGGATACTCATGACGCTTACTTTAAGAGGTTATCAATTTTCTCCACAGAACTCTCTACGAGGATCAGCTTGTCCGCATGGATCACATCATAGGTGTTGATTTGTGAAGCGGTGATGACTTTCGTGTTCTGAATATTGCGGCCGGAAGCCACGATATTGAAGTTATTCTCGGGAAGAACGACCAGGGTCTTTTGCGCATCCGCACCGAGCGACTTGAGCATGCTCACGAACTGCTTGGTCTTGGGTGCCTCCAATTGGAAGTCTTCGATAACGGCTATTGAGTTGTCCTTTGCCTTGTAGGTCAAGGCCGACTTACGTGCGAGATCCTTGACCTTCTTGTTGAGCTTGAAGGAATAGTCGCGGGGAACCGGTCCGAATACACGGCCACCACCCTTGAACTGGGGGTTCTTGATGTTTCCTGCACGAGCCCCGCCCGTACCCTTCTGCTTCTTAATTTTCTTGCTGGAACCGGTGATTTCGTTCCGCTGCTTTGACTTATGGGTACCCTGACGCTGGTTGGCCAGGTAACCCTTGATATCCAGCCAAATGGCGTGATCGTTGGGCTCAATACCAAATACCTCTGAAGAGAGGCTCACCTTACGGCCGGTTTTCTCGCCGCTGTATTTCGTTACTGCTACGTCCATCACTTTTGCAGAATTATGGTTGAGTTCTTCGCTCCAGGAACCGATCCGCTGATGAGGATCAGGTTATGCTCAGGCACAATTTTCACCACCTTGAGGTTGGTGACTTTTACGCGCTCGTTACCCATCCGTCCGGGTAATCTCTTTCCCTTGATCACACGGGATGCAAAGGAAGCGTTACCCATTGAACCAGGGGCGCGTAGCCTGTTGTGCTGACCGTGTGTCTGGCCGCCTACGCCATTGAAGCCATGGCGTTTCACGACACCCTGAAAGCCGCGGCCCTTCGAGGTGCCGACTGCGTCCAGAAAATCACCTTCGGCAAACACATCCTGTACACGGACTTCCTTGCCGAGTTCGGCAATACCGTTAAACTCTGCGCTGAAGTCACGAAACTCAACCACGTCCCGCTTGGGTGTGGTATTAGCTTTCTTGAAGTGACCTACCAGCGGCATGGATGTGTTCTTTTCTTTCTTTTCACCGAAGGACAGTTGCACGGCTGTGTAGCCATCGGTCTCGCTGTTCTTGACCTGTGTAACTACGCAAGGCCCTGCCTCAATGACCGTACAAGCGATGTTCTGGCCGTCTTGGCCGTACACGCTGGTCATTCCAATCTTACGTCCTATAATTCCAGGCATGGTAAACCTATTTTGCTGTTTTTAAGCCGATTTGCGGGTTTTGTGTCGCAAAAAGGACTGCAAAGATAGGAACTGGGGTCGAGTTACCAAGGGCCCCATTCAAAAAAACACGAAGGTCTACTCAGCCGCTAGGCAATTCTTGCGTTCACCATTGAAATTCGACTGAAAATCAAAGGGTTGCGAGGTTAAAAAGTCGCAATAGAAAACTGCGTCAGGGCAGGGTATTATAGTAGTCAAACACCCGTGAGAGTTCAGCTTCCTTGGAAGGCGACAAGTCATGTTCTTTCATGTACGCCTTCACGTTGTCAGCCTTGTCTCCGAAAATGGCCGGGAACTCCTTCTTCTTCCCCGGGACAAGCTTCAAATCAGGACCCGGCCCGTAGTAAAACCTGGCTTCAATGTAAATCTTTTCATCGATGTTCCCGACGTTAAGTGCTGGGTTGTAATCTGCCTTTTTTACCCAATATGTGTACATTTTATAAAGATTGAGCTTCCCTTCGCAGACAAGCTCAACCAGGCTGGTAGACGGCACCCCATCAAACCTGAGATCTTTACCGTTCACAAAGTAATGGGGAATATTTGACGTGGAGTCCAGCCATATAAGTGTCTTGACCCGCTTCGCATCCATGACTTTAATCTGGTCAGGCATTTTAAATTCAATTGCATTCGCCATGAGATCATAGCGAACCCTGTAACCTTCGACCAGCTTCTCCGAACCATAGAGTGTCATACTGGATATTTTCCATGCCTCATCAATGACTACCTCCGTGACTTTCTTTCCCTGGCCCATGGGGAAGATGGGAATCTGCTGACCCACATCGATCAGGTTCCTTTGGTTGGCACTTGCTACGCGCTGCATGAAATCATACGATTGTACAATCTTCGGCGTCATGTTCTGGGCTGGCGAATCGATGTAGCCCGTCGAGGCAAAACATACTAGTATCAGCAGTCGTTTAGCGGTCTCCATCCAACATCGTTTTGGTTGCCAAGAAATTGCTTTGTGAATGAATTGCAAAAATAGAACTAATACTCCACCAACTCGTCGCCTTCCCTGTAATCAACATAATAAATCACCACATTACACATCTCATCGGTGGACCTCCATCCGTATCCGATCCCCTTGGAGGGGTGATTTGGATTGGCAGGATTGGCTGAAGTATTATCGTATGCTGCCGAAACCAAAATCTGAGAACCTGCAGGCAACTTTATCATATTCTTAAATTGATAAGTAGTCTGCCAGTTGAAGTCCCATTTGTTAACACGTACAAGCGGTATCTGTTCCCCTGTTGGTGTAATCGCTTCGACCGCCATTGACTTACCCACAAAGTGCATATGCGGCATGATGGATATCAACGAGATATCCTTTTGGACTTTATAGCGGATAAAAAAAGATGGAGTCGATTCTGCGGGCAGATAGAAAGGCTGATTCACAATGTCATTTTCACGCAGGGTAAGCGTGTACACTTCCCTGTCCACCGGCCCCTTTGCGAAATAGAGATTCACCACAGATTGATCCTTCTGGGGTTTTGCACTCGGTGAGTAATGAATGTTCAAAACAAGATCAGTTCCTTTAAACAAATGTTTTGCCGTGCCGGGTGGGAAGAATATCTTTTGATTGCCCGGCACCCAGCCATACATGAACTCATCCACGAGCGGGATGGTCTGAAAATTCCTGACGTTCGGATCCAATTCACTCATGCCATCAATGCCCCGTATTCGCTGCGTGGTATCGGTCATCAGCCGGCTGTGATGAACCTGTTTCCGGTTGCCCGGGATGAATTCGATGGCAGCTATCTTCTTGTCTTCCCGCAGATTCGTGGGCAGCACAAAGAACCGAAAGTCTTCAATGGCTTTATCCGAAAGGGAATAATCGCTGGTCATGCGAAGGGTGAGATCCGGTTCAGCACCCGGAGTTGACGCAGTTATGACGTGATTCTTTGGTTTCTTCCCTTTTGGCATCCCTCGCTCCACCCAGTCGCCGATAACCTTGATCTCTGCTTCTGTAAGCATCTTCTCATTTCTGAAATGCCGGAAAGAGGGATCAGCCTTCCAGGGAGGCATATACCTTGTCCTGGTCACGTGAACGATGAATGATCCCCTGGCCTTTACCTCCTCATAGGTCAGAAGACTAAACGGCCCGATGCCGCCGGGGTAATGGCAGGATTGACAATTTCTTTCCAGAATCGGGGCTACATCCTGGTAGTAGGTCTGAGCAATGCCTTGTCCTGCCAGGCAAATGAGCACGACCGTCCATGCAACACGCATGTTGCAAATTAATCACTTCGGATTCGTCAGGAAAATCGAACCATGATGCACCGTCCTAGTGGTGCTTGTGTCCTTCCGATGGCATCTGGATAAAGCAGCCAACGGCATCAGTCTTTGCCGTCATGACTTCTTTGCCATTCACGACCGCATCAAGCGCATCCCGAAGGTAATATTCTGTCGTCTCAGTCCTGTATCGGCCCAACTCATAAAACCAGTTGTCGATTGCACCCCGGTACAGAACTTTCTCTCCCCTGATCAGGAATGCTTCAGGCGTTACGGTTGCTTTAAGTCGTTTGGTGTGCGTCAGGTTTGCGTCAGCCACGATTTTGAACCGGGCTGCATATTCATCAGCAAATGTTTTGATCTCGGATGGTGATCTCTTTTCAGGGATGTAAGCAATCCATTCAACCTTGTCGCCGTAGAATTCGGACATCTCATTCAGGCGATGCATGTACTTCTGAGAAATGGGGCATTCAAGTCCCAGGAAAATCACCACCTGGATCGGCGATGATTTCTCCTGCATAGGAATATGGGAAAGAATCAGACTTGTCAGTGAACAATATACTCCGACAAGGAATGACATACCTACCTGATTCTCTCTACACCGAGGCCTGGCTTATCTGAACACGACATCATGCCATCCTTGAGGACAAAGCCGCCTTTTACAATGTCCTCTGCCAGGTCCAGGCTTCCATCAAGGTCAATGTATTTGGTGTTCGAACAGGCAAAGGCGGTGTGAAGTGCTGCCGTGATACTTATGATACTTTCATCATTGCAGCCCCAGAACAGATCGAGTCCTTCATGGAGCCCCACTTCTGCAATGGTAAGACCCTGACTGATCCCGCCGCATTTCATCAGCTTGATGTTGAAAATACCTGCAGCGCGGGGAGGCTTGATCAGGTTAAGCGCATCTTTCACTGAAATGAGTGATTCATCTGCTGCAATAACGGCCCGCACTTCCTCAGGCAGCGCCCTCATCTCGTCCACAGCCTTTGCAGGAAGCGGTTGCTCGATCAGCTCGAGATCCAAGGGGAGCGTACGCTTATAGAACTGAACCGTCTGTTCAGACGTATAACCCTGGTTTGCATCAATCCGGATCATGAACTTCTTGCCAAACTTCTCACGAAGCTTCACGAGGCGTTCAATGTCCTCCTCCAGGTCCTTCCCTATCTTCACTTTGAGTGCTTTGAAACCGAGCTTGCCGTATTCTTCAGCTTCCTTCAGCGTGTCAGCCACGTTCTTGATACCAATGGTATTGGACGTTGGCATGGAGTTAATTTTTTGCCCCAGGTACTTCACGAGGGGAACTCCCAGCATTTTGGTATAAGCATCATGTAGTGCGATGTCGATGGCAGCCCGGGCGGCAGGAGTTTTCGGAAATTTCTGCCACACCTCGAATAGCAACTGTCGCAACTCCCTGATATCCCTTCCGACAAGGAATGCAAGGTTGTTTTCAGAAAGCGCCGCCTTTGTCATTTCCTGACTTTCACCCGTCACATATTCGCTGGCGTTGCCAGCGCCGATGCCGGTCATGCCATTTTCAAGAGTGATTTCCACAAAACCGTTGAGTACTTCATCAACAGTCTTGAATGCAATGGTATACGGCTTGGTATTGCCAAGATCGGCCTGCCAGGCTTTAATGCTCTTAATTTTCATGAATGCTTTTAAATACTTTGTGATTAAACCTGTGCAACTGATTTCTCGATCATGTCCCTGAAGATCGGGATCAATTCGTCCACCCCGTCTTCCAGAGGGAGGATGACAGGTATACCGAGTTTCTTCCGGTATTGGGCTGCATAATCGCGGGCCTCCTGCTGGGTCATTTTCGCAGTATTAACAGTTACTGCCACTGTTGGAGCCCCGTACATGCGAATCAGTTCAATTTCGTCCTTGGGCTCAGCAATATAGGCCGGGTAGTATTCCATGTCCTTGTATTGCTTGCGCGGAGGATTGTGCTGAAGAACAACAGCATTTGCGGCTGCAGACACGATCCACTCCGATCCGGCGGGTCCACTAGGGTTTCGCAACGATGACTGCCCCTCGATGAACATGATGTCAGGCTTGACTTCTTCCCAGCACTGTACAACGGCGTGCTCCATCTCACCGGAGATGAAGTCATTCAGGGTGGAGTCGAAGATAAATCCATATTTGGCGCCTTGCATCCAGCCAGTCTGACCGGTGTAGATCATTTCAGCTTTGAATCCGGCGGCACGCATGGCCTCCATCAGGAAGCGAGTTGTCGTCCGTTTGCCCAAAGCACAGTCAGTGCCCAGCACGGCAATCTTAGGACAATGAACATTGGCAATCTTTCCGGACCAAAAATGAAGGTCCTTGAATTTTTTGGGCTTCCGGACATCAATAATCTGAAGCCCTTTGGAACGGGCCAGGTCTGCCAGATCGGGATGATCTGAAACATAATCGTGCAGTCCGTTGACGAGATGGAATCCATTTTCAAGGGCCTCGCGCAACATGGCCCGGAGTGAATCCGGAATGACCCCTCCTTTGGTTGCAACCCCGATGACACAATATTCAGCCTTTTGTGGGCTCTGGTTAATAAATTCCTGGATGGATCCATATACGGGAATATTCCTCCGCTTACCGTCGAGCACTTCACCGGCATCTTTGCCGGGGTGCTTGTGGTCGATAATTCCCAAAATGTTGAACCGTTCGCTTCCCCGGATCAAACCATGAGCAGTCTTTCCGCTGTTGGTATCCAGGTAACCTGCTGTAATGACGATGGCATTCCCTTTTTGCATAGAAAAATTTGAGGCCCGAAAATTCGGTGAAAAAAGAGAAGGGAAAAAAGAAAAGCTCAGAAAAACAGGAAGTGAGTATTCAGGAAGTTACAGGTGATTGAATCACTCGATGAAACTGGCCGGCAATTTGCACCCCTGTTCGAAATGGCTCCTCTAAGGCCAAATTGACGTAAATTCGTAACCAAATGCAGCTATATATGAAGACTATCGGGGTTTTTTTACTTGTGGCAATGGCCTGGGCAGCTCAGGCCCAGAGCCTCGTGGGTACCTGGCAGGTAACGGATGAGAAAACCTGTTTTCAGAGTGAGATGAACGAAAGTGAAACAGAAAAAGAACTGCTGCCAATGATGGGGGGTACCGCCAACAGCACCGCGAGGTTGATCACGTTTGACAAGAAGGGACGGGGTCAGGAAGGTATTTTTTCAAGAGGAAACCGCAAGGGGACCGGCATGGAGGCATTCACCTACAAAACCAACGGATCACAGCTGATGATTACCGACCCCAAGTCTGGTATCATTACAGAGCAATGGGTCATTGATGAACTTTCTTCAACGACACTGCGTATGCACAACGAGAAGAAAGATTGTGAATCCAAGACGCTGAACCGGGTTAAGTAATAATGGAAACAGAGGCACCTCCAAAACGTGATGTCCGCAAGCTCAAACTGGATGAGCTGAAAGAATTTTTTGTTTCCCGGGGTGAGAAACCCTTTCGGGCGCAGCAGGTGTATGAATGGCTTTGGAAGAAATCTGCCAAAGATTTTGAGCAAATGTCCAACCTTTCTGTGGCCACGCGCGAACTGCTGAAAAACCATTTTACCATCAATCACATCCATGTTGATACCATGCAGCGAAGTGAAGACGGCACCATCAAAAATGCCGTCCGCCTTCACGACGGGCTGGTTGTGGAGTCCGTTTTGATCCCCACCGAGAAACGCATCACTGCCTGTGTGTCGTCGCAGGTGGGCTGCAGCCTGGGCTGTGCATTCTGTGCGACCGCCCGGCTCAAACGCATGCGCAACCTCAATCCCGACGAGATCTATGATCAGGTGGTGGCCATCCAGCAACAGTGCGAACTGTTTTTCGGGCGGCCACTTACCAACATTGTCTTTATGGGCATGGGAGAGCCTTTATTGAATTACAGCAATGTGCTTGCGGCCATCGAAAAGATCACATCACCACAGGGTTTGAACATGGCCGCCAAAAGGATTACGGTCTCTACGGTGGGGATTGCGAAGATGATCAGGAAGATGGCAGATGACGAAGTCAAATTCAATCTTGCTGTAAGCCTTCACTCGGCGATCAACAAGACGCGTTCTTCCATGATGCCCATCAATGATACGAACCCCCTTGAAGAATTGGCTGACGCATTGAAATACTGGTATGCGAAGAGGAAAAAGAAAGTAACCTTCGAATACGTGGTATGGAAAGATATCAACGATAGCAAAGAAGATGCGATGGCTCTGCTGAAGTTTTGCAAGAACGTCCCGTGCAAGGTGAACCTTATCGAGTATAACCCCATTGATGAGGGTAGATTTCAGCAGGCATCGGACGATGCGCTTCAGATGTATATGGATTTGCTGGAGAGCAACGGCATAACCACACGAATCCGGAAGAGCAGGGGCAAGGATATTGATGCCGCTTGCGGCCAGCTCGCGAACAAATCTTAGCAGCTATTTAGATTTACCGGGTAGGAGCCATTCATTCCCTTGCTTAAATTTGGACCTCTCCTAACCGGCCACTATGAATCATCTTCACCAGGAAAAACATTTTGAGTCCTCTGAGAAGGTTCGGGATTTCGTCATCGGTATGAGCGACGGCCTGACCGTTCCCTTCGCTCTGGCCGCCGGCCTCAGCGGCGCAGTGGATCAGACTTCCATTGTCATAACTGCGGGTCTGGCCGAAATTGCCGCAGGGTCTATCGCCATGGGATTGGGTGGCTACCTGGCGGGCCGGACTGAAATTGAACATTATGAGTCGGAAGAGAAGCGTGAGTATGATGAGGTGGAACACAAGTTCGAGGTGGAGATCCGTGAGACCAAAGACATCTTTGCCGCCTATGGACTGAGCGAACAGCTCCAGGATACTATCGCACGTGAAATGTCAAAAGACCCCAAGAAATGGGTGGATTTTATGATGCGCTTTGAACTCGGATTGGAGCAACCGGACAAGAACCGCGCACTGCAAAGTGCCATCGTGATTGGCGTCAGCTACGTCATAGGTGGATTGATCCCCCTAAGTGCCTATTTCTTCACAGCAACTGCGCAGCAAGGGCTGATGTACTCAACTATCATCACGTTGATTTGCCTCGTAGTATTTGGTTTGATCAAGAGCAAGTTGACGGGACAGCCTTTATTGAAGGGTGCTGCCAGAGTAGCACTGGTAGGCGCGCTGGCTGCAGGAGCCGCATTCGTATTGGCCAAACTTATTGCCTGATTTCCCTGCCCGGCAACGCTCAAACCGGGTGTTGCTACAGAAGGTGTTATCCCCGTTGGCACTGATTACTTCTTGCTTGCCTTGAAGAGTTTTTCTTTCTCTTCTTTGGTAAGGCTCTCGTATCCACCATCCGAAATTTTGTCGAGGATCTCGTCAATTTCCTTCTGGGATATCCCGCTGGAAAACTTCTGTGTGGGTGGTTTCTCAGCCTTACGATAAGTAACTTTTACCCTGGGCGAAGGCTTCGTAAGATGACTTAGCCATTCAAGGGTGGCCGTGATCCAACCACCCCAATTCACCCCTACCTGCAATTGCTTGACGTAGATGAAGCCCATAAGTGCGCCACCAAGATGTGCGATTTCTCCACCTGCATTACCTCCCACCGAACCGATGAAAGAAAGGAAGATGTAGGCCAGGGCGATGTATTTGATTTTGACCGGGCCAAAGAACAAGAGGAAGAAAGTGTAATCCGGTAGTAAGGTGGCCGCACCCACCATTACGGCAAATATGGCGGCAGAGGCGCCCACCATGGACCGTGTGCCTTGCAGGAACGCAGGGGGGTTTGGAATGAGGTTAAAGACCATGAGGTAGATCACAGCACCGGCAATGCCGCCCAAAACATAAAGGGCAATCATCTTGTCGCTGCCCAGATACTCCACCAGCAACCGACCGAACCAATACAGTGCCAGCATATTAAAGAGTATGTGGAACAGCTGTCCCAGGCTGTGCGTGAAGAAATAAGTGAACAACGTCCACGGATGGCGGACAAAGACGGTAAAAGAACTGGAAATTGAAAACTGGTCGTAGACCTTCTCAAAAAAGGCGTCAAACCCAAACCATTTTGAAAATACCATCAGGACACTCAAGGCAATAAAGATCACGACGTTGATGATGATCAACTGGATGTGACCGTTATTGGGTCTTTGAAAAGCGTGTTTGAATTCGTCGAGCACTTTATCCGATTCTCAAGCCATTACTACTAAGTTAACAATAAGTCATTTTCCCTGACCGGGTCATTTTCCCTGGCTTCTCCAGATACTGATCAGTACAAAAGCCACAAGGGCACCCCCAAAGTGCGCGAGGTGCGCCACAGATCCGCTACGGTCCATTGCATACGTCAGAAATCCCATCACGAATACCATGTACTTCGCCTTCAACGGAATTGGCGGAAAAAGAAGCATAATCTCCAGATTAGGGAAAACCATCCCAAATGCCATCAGGATTCCATAAATGGCACCTGACGCGCCTAGCATGCTTCCACCGCCGGTTCCCATGAAGTAGTTGACCCCAGCATAAAGGATGCCTGCGCCCATACCCGTGATAACATAGAAAGTCAGAAATTTCTTTTCACCCCAATAGTGCTCAAGTATGGGTGCAAATGAAGCGAGTGCCAGCATGTTAAAGAAGATGTGACCGAACCCTCCATGAGCGAACATGTAAGTGAAGAACTGGTATGGGGCGAAGGCGCAAGACCCAATCGGCCATAAAGAAATTAACCCTGTCAGCCCCGGACTAAACTGGAACTCGATACAACGGTCTGAACCTACCGGCATCAGGTTCTGCAACAGGAAAACAACCACATTGACAATAATGAGATTGCGGACGAGAGGTGTAAGGTTGAACATCAGCGGAAATGGCTTTCGATCTTAGACGTGTCAAAAATAAAAAATGTTGTGCTGCCGTCAGGAGAATAGTTGGGATTGTGGCAGGAATGGAGTTCTTCCACGATCGCGCTCATTTCCTCGGTTGAGAGCACCTGGCCGTTCTTAACAGCTGCCCTGCGTGCCAGTGAGCGGCAAAGGTTGTCCTGCAAAGGAACGGACAGCGAGGCCTGGTTTTGCTTGAATTGCTCGAGCAACCCTTCCATCAATTCCTTTTCATTTCTGCCAGCCGCCTCTGCCGGCATTCCGTTTATAAGCAAGGTGTTTTTGCCAAAGACTTCAAACTGAAAACCGAGTGAGCGGATTTCCTTTTCCATTTCCATCAACAGGGCGAAATCTGCAGGAGGCAACTGGATGGTTTGTGGGAACAGGGAGGGTATACTGGCTCCCTTCCCGCCTTTTAGTTTTGATTCAAACCGCTCAAAGAGAATCCGCTCATGTGCGGCCTGCTGATCAATAATCATCAGGCCGTTCTTGACGGGGCGAACGAGATAGCGGTCCTGAATCTGAAACACAATTTTAGGAACAGGTGAGGGTAATGATGCCTGAGTACCTGTTGCACCTTCCATTCGGAGTTGTTGCGGATCAGTGGACAGAAGTGAAGATCCTCCACGCTCAGCTCCTTCAAACAACTTCTCCCACTCTTTCAGGTTACTTCGCTGCAGTGATGTGCCAAATTGTTCATCAAGATATTGCTCACGGCTCAGGGCCGGTTGTTGACTCAACCGGTTGATAAGATTTACATCGTTGGAGTAATCCAGTGCGGGTGAAAGATTATGCGCCCCCAGTGCCTGTCGCACGGCGGCATGGACTACTGCGTAGGCTGCCCGCTCGTCGTCAAACTTGATTTCTGTTTTGGTGGGATGAACATTCACGTCGATGTGCTTCGGATCAATGGAGATGAACAACACATAAAACGGGAAGTTCCCTTCCGGCAATAAATCCTGATAGGCCTGCGTGACGGCATGATTCAGATAGTTGTTGCGAATGAACCGCTGGTTCACGAAGATGAATTGCTCCCCCCGGGTCTTCCTTGCCGATTCGGGTCTTCCTATATAGCCGCTCACTTTCATGAGTTCTGTCTCCTCCTGGCAGGGAGCCAATTGCTCCTGGTAAGATTTGCCAAAGACAGCCACAATCCTCTGGCTCAGTTTGGAGGGTTTCAAATCATGGAGAACTTCATCGCCATGGACAAGGCTTAAGCCGAGATCAGGACGTGCCAGGGCGATGCGCTGAAACTCATCAACGATGTGTCTCATCTCCACAGGATTCGATTTCAGGAAATTGCGACGGGCCGGTATGTTATAGAACAAATTCTTAACGCTAATGTGGGTGCCCTTCTCACAGGCGGCGGGTTCCTGTTTTTTGACCTCGGAGCCTTCCACCAACAGGAGCGTACCCAACTCGTGATCTGCAGGGCGGGTTTTCATCTCCATCTGCGATACTGCTGCAATGGAGGCTAGTGCCTCGCCCCTGAAGCCCATCGTGCGGAGCGTGAACAAATCTTCCGCCGTCCTGATCTTGGAAGTTGCATGACGTTCAAGACTCATGCGGGCATCCGTTTCGGTCATCCCCAAGCCATCGTCCATCACCTGAATCAGCGTGCGGCCTGCCTCTTTGATGATCACGCGTATGGTTGTGGCTCCCGCATCAATGGAGTTCTCCATCAACTCTTTGACAACCGAAGCCGGTCGTTGTACGACTTCTCCGGCGGCTATTTGATTGGCTATGGAGTCCGGAAGGAGACGGATGATATCAGACATGCCTCGAATTTGAGCTTGGCTTGCGATTACCTTTTCAGCTTGGCATACAGGTAAAGAGGGACAATAAGGACCAGGCTGTATAATGCAGGTTTGCCCCAGGTAATAAATGCCATTATGAACAGCGTCACAAACAACAAAACGCCCAAGCGAAGCAGGGCTGCACTTTTTACAGAGCCCTCAGACTTTGATCTCTTCCTGGATGATTGAAAGGAACCTTTTATTCTGGCGCGGTATCCCGGTACGTCCTCAGTCACTTCTCCCCTTTCCCTTGCAATTTCCCTTTTGATGCGTTCTTCCCTTTCGCGTCTCTCTTCCTCAGCCGCATCATAGTACCTCGGCTGAAAGCTGAACCGCTTATGGTTGGGGGTCTTATTAAAAAGAGATATGAATTTCATGTCGTTGTTTTATGGACTCCGGGAACTTGTTTTTCCCGGTCAACCAGTAGTCAGGCGTCCAATTAAAAGTAAAATTGTATTATTCGAGTTCAATAACAAAGTTAACTCCTTCATGCTGAAAAAAGTTTTGCCACTGATCCTGATTTCCTTACAATCCTTTGGTCAGGATGCCAAAACGAGATGGGTTGACAGCGTTTTCAGCACCCTCGATCTTCAGCATAAAGTAGGCCAGTTGTTTATGGTCCCGGTCTCCTCCTATGCCTCAATGCAGGAGAAGAATTCGTATGCAGAACTGGTCAGGAATAACGGCATCGGCGCTGTCCAGATAATCCGCGGAGGGCCTGTAAGTCACGCCAAAACAATAAATGAATTGCAGAGACAATCCAGGGTGCCCCTGCTCGTTGGTATTTCCGCCGAATGGGGCGCTGCACAAACGCTGGACAGCATGACCTCTCTCCCAAAACCGATGGTGAGCGGTTCATGGAAATATGACAGCTTGAGGTTTCAATGGGCTTCAGCCATCAGTGGTCAGTTGAGAGCCCTGGGCATTCATCTCAATTTCGCCCCGCATGCCGATGAAGAAATAAAGCGAAACGACTATCTCCGGTATTTCGCTGATACGCAGCAGGCCGTTGCCCGTCATGCCGTCACTTTCGTTGAGGGAATGAACAGCGCAGGAATTCTCACAGCAGCCAGGCATCTCCCGCGGGAACTCATGAATCCTGACAATACTGACACAACTACGATTATCAATCTCAATGAAATTGACACCGTCAGCCTTCATGTGTTCAGTGCTCTCATCAAAAGCGGGGTAGATGCCATACTAACGGATAACATTCATCTGTCCCTGCAGACCGACCGTGGACTTATCCCGGCAAGTCACTCACAGATTTTTATAAGCGAAGTGCTCCGAAAACGTTTGTCTTTCAATGGACTGGTTATCGCCAGCGTCAATGAGTACAAAACAAAAGCGTCCAAGATCAGAACCGGTGATGCAGAGTTCCTTGCCTTCCAAACAGGGAACGACCTGCTCATTTCATCAAGCACTTCCCAGTCAGCCATCCGGAGGCTCTCGAAGCTCATTAAGAAGAACAAGAATCTCCAGGCCCAACTGGATCAAAGCGTGAAGAGAATCCTCGGAGCAAAGTATGATGCCGGACTCAATAGTTACCAACCGGTGACCACTGTCGGATTGCGACGCAGACTTGAATCTGCTGCAGACCCGGCACTGCGCCATCAATGGGCTGAAGCGACTCCGACCTTGGTACAGAACACAGGAAATATCCTTCCCGTGATAGATCTCCAACAGGAGTTTCATTGCGTATCCGTAGGAAGCACCCGCGATAATGAGTTTACCCGTTACCTTGAGAAGTATGTTCCCATAAACAAGGTGTCCATCCTCTCCGCACGGGACACCACCGGAGTCCGTTTTCCTGAACACGCAATAGTCATCGTCAATATTGCTTCGTTTGGTGCGCAACTGGAGGAGCAGGTAATCACATGGATTAACCGGCTCGGTGGAAATGTGGTCATTGTCCATTACGGCAATCCACTGAAAGCTTCCAGATATACCAACGCCAAAGCAGTTGTTTTGGGATATACTGATCAGGATCAGGTGGCTTCCATCGTTCCTCAAATCATTTTCGGCGGTCTGGCATGTAAAGGCATCTCACCTGTGGCAGGAGTCACAGCTGGTAATGAAATGGAAACCAAGACACTCTCCCGCTTCTCATACGGAGTTCCGGAAGAGGTAGGCATGGACAGTCAGGTACTGGAGAGAATTCAAGGCGTTATGAAAGAAGCCATTGAATCGGGGGCAACTCCAGGGTGTCACGTACTGGTCGCGAAAGAGGGAAAAGTAGTTTACGAGCAATCAGCCGGATCCTTGACCTATGAGAAAAAACAACCGGTTGAGGATGGAACGATTTATGATCTTGCATCGGTCACCAAGATTTCAGCCACCCTCCAGGCGGTGATGTATATGTACGATCGCGGCATGATCGATGTGTACAAAAAAGCATCCGTATATCTTCCAGAATTGAAAGCCAGCAATAAGGAAGATTTTACTCTCAAAGATATTCTCACTCATCAAGCCGGATTATGGCCCTTCCTCCCCTTCTGGACACAAACGATGAAGGATTCAAAATACATCCCGGAGTACTACAGCACAACGCAAAATGAGGACTATCCTTTTCCGGTTTCGAAGAATCTGTTTGCTTCCAAAGCTATGAAGGACAGTCTCTGGAAGTGGATCGTTGACGCGCGCATCCGGGAAAAGCCGCAGCGCACACCGCATGATTACCGCTACAGCGACATGGGCTTCTACATTATGCAACATTTGTCCGAGAAACTGCTTCAACAGCCCCTTGAAGTTTTCCTGGAAAAGAATTTCTATGGACCACTTGGAGCCTATACTACAGGCTATCTCCCGCTTAACAGGTTCCCGGCCTCTCGAATCGCACCCACTGAGAATGACACGCTTTTCCGCAAGTCACTTCTCGTCGGCTATGTCCATGACCAGGGTGCTGCCATGCATGGCGGCATAGCAGGTCACGCCGGGCTGTTCAGCACCGCCAATGATCTCGCCAAACTTGGTCAGATGTGGTTGCAGCGCGGCTATTACGGCGGACGACAATTTTACAAGCCGGAGACTGTAGACATTTTTACCACCAAACAATATGATGACAGCCGTCGGGGGCTGGGCTGGGACAAACCGCCCCAGAGTGACTGGACCGGTCCCACGAGCCTCTATGCCTCGCCCCGGACCTTCGGGCATACAGGATTCACCGGCACCTGCATTTGGGTTGACCCCGAATTCAACCTGGTCTATGTTTTTCTATCCAACCGGGTTCACCCCGACATGAACAACAACAAATTGCTGAATGCCAGCATTCGATCCAGGGTGCAGGATTTGGTTTATCAGGCTATATTTAACTATTGTGCATCGCACCCCTGAAACCAAAACAAAGGAAAAGCGGTTAAAGAGAGATACACTAAACCAGGGAATCTGTGGAACAAATCAAGATTGGCATTGTGTGCTACCCAACCTTTGGGGGGAGTGGGGTTGTAGCTACGGAGTTGGGAAAGGCCCTGGCAAAGGAGGGCCACAAGGTGCATTTCATCACCTATTCACAGCCCACCCGTCTGGACTTCCTCAACGAGAATCTTTTCTACCACGAAGTGGATTTTCATACCTACCCGCTGTTTGAATATCCACCCTACGAGCTGGCCCTTGCCAGCAAGATGGTAAGCGTTGTCAAAAATGAAAGGCTGGATTTGCTGCACGTGCATTATGCCATACCGCATGCCTCGGCTGCTTATATGGCCAAACAGATTCTAAAGACTGAGGGGATATTCATTCCGGTTGTCACCACCCTTCATGGCACAGACATCACGCTGGTCGGCAGAGATGCTTCCTATGAACCTGTTGTTACATTCAGCATCAATCAATCGGACGGCGTGACAGCCGTTTCTGCAGACCTCCGTCGCGAAACCTTCGAGCACTTCAAAATAACCCGGGACATTGACGTAATCCCGAACTTTATCGATCTGGATAAATTCAAGAAGCAGAAGAAAGATCACTTCAAGAAAGCAATCTGCCCGAATGGTGAGGCCCTGATTGTTCACACTTCGAACTTCAGGAAAGTAAAGAGGATCCAGGACGTGATGTCAATCTTCGCAAATATCCATGATGCCATGCCGGCAAAGTTGCTCATGATCGGTGACGGACCCGAGAGGTCGCGCGCCGAGTCTCAGAGCAAAGAACTCAATATTGAACATGACGTGAGATTTCTAGGTAAACTGGAAGCAATCGAGGAGGTACTGTCTGTGGCGGATTTGTTCCTCATGCCGTCGGAGAAGGAAAGCTTTGGCCTGGCAGCCCTTGAAGCCATGGCGTGCGAAGTACCGATCATATCTTCCAATGCCGGAGGTCTCCCAGAACTTAATATTCACGGCGTTACCGGGTTCATGAGCAACGTGGGTGATGTCAAGGACATGACCAAGAATGCCTTATATGTCCTGGACAAGAATCATCTGCCAACGTTCAAGGAGAACGCATTGAAAAGGGCAAAAGACTTCGATATCGCCAACATTCTGCCCCTCTATGAGAAAGTGTATGAGCGTGTTCTGACGCCTACCCGGGCGATGGCCTGACAGTTGAATATTATTGCCAACAGGGCTAAATTTGCACTCCCTAACTGATTTTCTGATGAATCCAACGGATATCAAACCGCAGAATAAAGGCACAAAACAGCTTTTTCAGAACCCCATTCTGGAAAAGCTAACCCGTACTCATATTTCTGTACCCCTGATTATCTTCTTCACCTATTCCGGCGCTCTCCTGTATTACAGTATTACCCACACCTCCCTTTCGGCGGGCACAACGGTAGGAATGTTCTTCCTTGGACTCCTGCTCTTTACCTGGGTCGAATACAATGTGCACCGTTACATCTTTCACCTGCCGGGCACTACACCGCAGCGGGCCAAATTCCAGTACACCATGCACGGTGTGCACCATGAATTTCCGAAGGACAAGGATCGCCTGGCCATGCCGCCTGTTCTAAGCATCACGATTGCCACAATTTTGCTGTTCCTCTTCAGGCTGGTATTGGGTGACTTGGTGTTTTCCTTCCTGCCTGGTTTCCTGGTTGGTTATGCGGCCTACCTCGGGGTGCATTATATGGTACACGCCTATCAGCCCCCCAAGAATTTCTTCAAGGCTTTATGGATTAACCATGGCGTTCATCATTACAAGGACGGTGAAGTAGTATTTGGCGTTTCATCCCCACTGTGGGATTATATATATGGGACGATGTCCAAGTAATACGCGCAAATAAACTCCGCCCCTACAGGGCTCCTTCTTGTACGGTAACTTTCAGCGCCACGCGTTGCATGGCGCTGAATAGACAA
>JBDHXU010000039.1:0-29900 GCA_039810905.1 Cyclobacteriaceae bacterium
TCTATCTGCTGCCGTATTTGGGTGAGCTGCATGTTCGTCTGCTCTTCCATCGCACTGAGTGCGTGGTGACGAATCACACCCTCCTCCGTGGGACGGATCAGGGCTCCGGAAACAGAGGCCGAATAAGGCAGTACGCTCAATTGCTTGTGATATACTTCCACATTATCCAACGAGCCTTCTGGCCGATGTTGCCTTTGCGTTACCTGCAGATAACCTTTTGGTGTAATCTCATGAATCACCTCCAGTTGGAGGCTACTGTTACGGAAAAACTTCACCTCAAAGTAAGTGGCATCCCTGAAATGTGCGGATACAGAATCGCCGAGGTCGGGATTCTCAAAAGCACGCTCCTCCCCATCCGGATAAACAGAATATGAGGAAGTAAATGCCTGGTCTTCCAGCGTAACCCAATTCATGGTCACTTTGACGGAACGGGTATTCTCACTGAATTCGATCCGGTAGATCCCAGACTTGGGTCTCGTGCCCCATTCATAGTTGCCACGTTCCGGGAACAATTGCCAGGAGGCAATGAAGTTATACGCATCAACCATTTCTCTCGATCAGATCCATTCAGCGTGGCTCTCAGCTCTATTTTTTATAGTACTGCATGGCTTCCGGTATCCAGCCCTGAAGATCCTTGATGCGTGTCTCGTGTGAAGGGTGTGTCGAAAGCCATTCCGGCGGCTGCTGTCCGCCACTCATGGTTGACATGCGTTGCCAGAAAATGGGTGCCTGATTTGGATCGTAACCTGCCATCGCCATGAAGATCAGGCCCATGTGATCAGCCTCTGATTCATGCTCCCGGCTGAATTTAAGCATGCCAACCTGTGCCCCGGCGCCAACTGCCTGAAGCAACAATTGGTTTGCCGCCGTTGGATTTTGCCCCATCAAACCGCTCAGGGTGTTGATACCAAACTGCTCCAGCATTTGCTGACTCATCCGCTCTCTTCCGTGGTTGGCGATGGCATGAGCTACTTCATGCCCCATGACGATAGCCACACCGTTCTCATCCTTGCAGATAGGCAGGATAGCGGTGTAGAAAGCTACCTTACCGCCGGGCATGCACCAGGCGTTGACGGTATTGGGGTCATCAATAAGATTGAATTCCCAACTGAAACCGGCCAGATCTGCTGATCTTCCCGCATTGGCCATGTATTGCTCAACGGCGTGTTGCACGCGTTCGCCCACCCTGCGAATCATGGCAGTCTGCTCTGCATTCTTGGACAGCGGTCCCTTCTGTACGATACCCTGATATTGCTGGGCGCTCATCGGGATCAATTCCTCGTTCGAAACCAGACTCAATTGCTTCCTTCCTGTGACAGCTACCGTGGCACAATCGGAAAGCATGAGTGATATCATCAGTAATAGGGCAATCTTCTTCATAACATACCAGATTGATATCCGCGAAGTTAATCAGTCGGATATAAAAATCTCGAATTGTTAATAGCTTTGCACAAAATCTGAGTTCATGAGAATCTTTGCCATTGGAAGAAACTACGCCGAACACATTAAGGAGTTGAATAATGAGCGCCCCGAAGAGCCAGTTATCTTCACGAAGCCCGACACGGCAATTTTAAGGAACAATGCTCCATTCTACTATCCATCCTTTTCAAAAGACGTACATCATGAAGTGGAACTGGTTTTACGAGTATGCAAGGAAGGCAAGAATATTGAAGAGAAATTTGCCGGCAAATACTTTGACGCTATCGGCATAGGGATTGACTTCACTGCCAGGGACCTGCAACAAAAAGCCAAAGACAAGGGCCTGCCATGGGACATTGCAAAGGGATTCAACGGTTCAGCACCCCTGTCAGACAAATTCATCCCTGTTGCCCAATTTCCAGATCTTAAGAATATCAACTTCAAACTTGAAGTAAATGGTCAACTGCGTCAGCAGGGTAATACCAGCCTGATGCTTTTCCCTTTTGAAGTGATCATCTCCTATCTGTCAAAATTTTTTACGCTTAAAACAGGTGACCTGATTTTTACCGGAACGCCTAAAGGGGTAGGACCTGTAACGGCAGGCGACAACCTGGCTGCCTATATTGAAAATGAGAAATTGCTGGAGTTCGAAGTCAAGTAGCGTATTTATCCTGTTACTTTTCCCTCTCTCTCTACTGGCGCAGGGAGAAGGCGATGTTTCTGCAGTACGTTCCAGTGAACTGGGCCCTTACCTGTTTCCGATTAACCCTGGACAGGTAAACCAACTTCATGGTACAATGGGGGAACTTCGCAATAACCATTTTCATGGAGGGCTGGACATCCGCACCAACAACCAGGTTGGGGTTCCTGTCCGGGCTACCCAGGATGGATACATTTCCCGCATCGCAGTTTCGCCATATAGCTATGGCAACGCTTTATACGTCACGCACCCGGATGGGCGCACTTCCCTGTACGGGCACCTGTATCAGTTCAAGGGAAAAATAGCGAGCTACACCAAGAAGGTGCAATACGAGCGTAAGTCCTTCAGCGTTGAACTCAATCTTGAGCCTGGCGTGCTGCCCGTGAACAAAGGCGACACCATTGCCTTCTCCGGAAATACCGGCTCTTCGGACGGTCCCCACCTTCATTTTGAAATCAGGGAAGGCAATGAACAACTAAATCCCCTCAAGTTTGGATTTAAGGAAATAGTTGACGACATCCCTCCATCGCCCCGCAAGATCGCATTACGCACCATGGATGTTCACTCAAGGATTAATGACCGTTTCGGCCGTTTTGAGTTTTACCTCGTCAGGAAGTCGCCAACAGAATACGTTTTCCCTGCTCCTATTCTGGCGTTCGGTCACATTGGTATTGAAGTCCTTGCTGACGACAGGATGAACAATTCACCGGGCCGCTGCGGTATCAACTACTATGAAATGTTTGTCGACAGTCAGAAAGTATTTTCACAGCGTATCGAACGCATTGACATCGATGAGTCGAGAGGAATCCTGACACTTATGGATTACAAAACGCTCGAGACCAGGGGTCGCCGGTTTAACCGTTTGTACATTGAGGAAGGAAACCGGCTTGGCTTCTACGAACCTGGCCTGGATGGAATCATCTCTATTGATGACAAGGACAGATCGGTCAGAATCTCATTGAAAGATGAGGCAGGCAACCAGAGCTTCGCCTCATTTACACTGAGGCACAATCCCCTCAGCAAAGGAATGGTTCTGCCAAGCGGGCGAATCTTTTCGTTGGAGTATGATATCACAGAAAACATTCTCATGATCTCTTCTCCTCAATGCAGGGATTCAGAAGACATTTCCCTTTATGTTAAGGGAAAGGAGATCCGACGAGGCTTCGATTACACTGGCGCCGGCCAAAGGGTGTACCTCATCGATCTGAGGGAATACTTGCCGGATTCAGTGCAGACTTGCTCAGGAAAGCTGGCCTTTCATTTTAAAGATGTGGTCCCTTCCACAAATGAATATACTTATTACAGCGATCGCGCTGATGTTGTATTCCCGGAACAGTCGCTCTATGACACTTTATACCTGAATGTTGCGCATAGAAAAGACGGGGACAAGGAGTACTTCATTATAGGAGACCGGACCATACCGCTCCATCGAAGCATCCGCGTCACCTTGCGGCCGGAAGAAAATCAGCAGGCTAAAGGCCGCAAGGCCGTGTACCGTAAGGAAGGTTATGGCTACAGCTACCTCGGCGGCGAATGGGACGGCGGCAAGGTCACCTTTGAAAGTTCAGAGCTGGGCACTTTCACCTTTCTTGCAGACAGCCTGGGTCCTTCGATTTCCAGGATACGGCTCGATCGCAATTCGGCAAGGTTCCGTATAAGGGACAACTTATCAGGCATCGCCTACTATGAAGCAAACATTAATGGCCAGTGGTTGTTAATGTCATATGACTACAAATCCGGCATATTGCAGTCAGACAAGTTAGACGCCATCCAGCCACTGAAGGGTGATTTCGAACTTAAAGTGGTTGACAGGGCAGGAAATGAACGTATCTTCAAACAAAAAATTCTTTGACTATGGCACTCACCGCAGGAACAGCAGCACCAGAATTCAAGACCCGTGACCAGGACGGAAAGGAGGTAAAACTCTCCGACTTCAGGGGAAAAAAAGTCGTTTTGTATTTCTATCCGAAGGACATGACACCGGGATGTACGGCAGAGTCATGCGATCTCCGAGATAATTATAAAGCGTTGCAGTCAGCTGGTTATGAAGTACTCGGCATCAGCACCGATGATGAAAAGTCCCATCGCAAGTTCATTGAAAAGGAAAGACTGCCTTTCAGGTTGCTGGCTGATACAGATAAATCTGTGCACCAGAAATACGGAACCTGGGTTGAGAAATCCATGTATGGACGCAATTACATGGGGACAGCCCGTGTCACCTTCATCATCGACGAGAAGGGTGTGATTGAAGAGATCATAAGCAAAGTGGATACTGCGAATCACACGTCGCAGATTCTCAAGAATCAGTCGCCCGCCAAAACTGCAGCTGCCAAGGCCCCCGCGCGCAAGAAGCCTGTAAAGAAGGCAGCCAAAAAAGCTGCAAAGGCGACAAAGGCCAAACCTGCCAAGAAGAAATCGAAGAAGAAATAATTTACGGACGCCGCGGGTCATACCAACAGCGAATAAGCACCCGCAGAGTCCTCTGACGAGAGACTCTGCGACGAAGATGTCCAACCATCGCCAATGCAATGGAACCCGGCGGTTCACGCTTAGTAGCAAATCAGTTGGGTTCATCACACGACCCTGGCAGGGTTGCACAGGTTACACAATGAGAAAAATCCAACCTGAATAGGCCAGATTTGGCAAAATCTATTCTTACTCACCAGACCACACTATTACCATTTCGCTTTTTTTCAGACCTTAGGTAGCAATTCCAAATTGACTGCCATGAAAGGTCATTTCCGCCTCCTGATTCTTCTTGTCACCCTGCCTATCTTTGCTCTTGGACAAACGGCAGACACGGTGCGCGCAGGCCGTTTCGACAACGGCAAAATGTGGACATTTGATTTTCCGCCTGTCGACTACTTTGAAAAGGCTTACGGGTTCCGCCCCACCCAGCAATGGCTGGACGAAGCCAGAATGTCCGCCTTGCGATTTGCCAATTATTGCTCAGCCTCATTTGTCTCCGCAGACGGGCTGGTGATGACCAACCACCACTGCGCACGGCAGTCAGGTACTGCTGTCCAAAAGCCTGGTGAGGATTTCAACAACAACGGATTTCTGGCCCGTACCCTTGAAGAAGAGCGTCCGGTGGCAGGATTATACGTTGACCAACTGGTTATGATTGAAGATATAACCGCCCGCGTTCAAAAGGCTACAGAAGCAGGCAAAACTGACGAGGAAAAAGTTCAAAAGAGAAATCAGGAATTTGATGCAATCCGGGCTGAGTATGGACAAAAAGAAGGTTGGAAAGGACTCGAACTGCAGACCCTCACCTTTTACTGGGGCGGCAAGTATTCACTCTACGGCTTCAAGCGCTATCGAGACGTGCGGCTGGTGATGATGCCTGAACTTGCAATGGGTTTCTTTGGTGGCGACTATGACAACTTCACTTATCCGAGGTACTGTCTGGATTTCAGCTTCTTCAGGGCCTATGATGAAACCGGCAAGCCAATGAAGACTGCACACTACTTCAAGTTCAATCCAAAAGGCGCCGCAGAGGGAGACCCTGTTTTTGTTATCGGAAACCCGGGCTCAACCAACCGGCAGGCAACGGTAGCTATCCTCGACTACTTCAAGGACCTTTCCTGGCCAACAACGATCAAGAGGATGTCGGCGCGCTCGGACATTCTTCAGGAGTATAATTCAAAAGCCAGAAACGACAGCATACTTAATGTGGTCTTCAGTTTCGAGAACTCATTGAAGGCGATTGGCGGGATGTTGGGCGGAGTAAGAGATCCCTATATCTATTCCCGGCGCAAGGCATTTGAGAAAGACTTCAAAGGTGCCGTTGAAAAAAATAATAAACTGAAATCACAGGCCGGTATATGGGATGAAATTGCAGTGACCCAAAAGGAAATCAGTTTCTATGACGCAAATGTGTTCAACACAAACGGATACAATTCGAAAGCCTTTGATCTCGCGGTCACCTTCTATCTCTATGCCACTACGACCGACCCTCAGCGCAGCACCCAACTTAAAGAAGCCATTCAGAAATTCAAGAACCCGCCTATTACAGAAATCGAAAGGAAATACCTCGCACAGCATTTCAAGGAAGCGGGTGAACTTCTTGGCGCGCAGGATCCCTATGTAAAAATGGTCCGCGGAATAAAGGAAAATCAGACCGAAGCCATCGAATACCCTAAGAATGTCAACACTGGCGATCCGCAGCAAATCGCTGATGCCCTGCTGAAAGAGACAAAGCTTTATGACAAAGCCTTCCGGGAGGAACTGCTTGCCAAAGGGCCGCAAGAAATACTTGCATCCAAAGACCCGTTACTCAAAGTTGGAAGAATAGCCGGAAAACGCTTCGATGCAGCCAGTACGAAGAACCGCGCGACCAATGCCAAATTAAGCAACCTGCGTTCCAGGCTTGCTCTCCTGCTCTTTGAAGTCTATGGAACTGACATTCCACCGGATGCAACATTCTCCCTTCGCATTGCTGATGGCGTAGTGAAGAGTTATGAATACAATGGCACGCTGGCTCCCGTACACACGACCTTCTTCGGAATGTACGACCGTTACTATTCTTTCAACCAACAGTATCCCTGGAACCTGCCAGAAAAATGGAAGAACCCTCCCATGGAATTGCTGAGTCAGCCAGTCGACTTCATTTCCACCAACGACATCATCGGCGGAAATTCCGGCAGCCCGATGATCAACAAAAACCGTGAAGTCGTGGGACTGATATTTGACGGGAACATGGAGAGCCTCCCCGGCAACTACATCTTTCTTCCGGAGTCCAACCGTACCGTATCGGTACATGCGGGAGGAATTCTCGCCGGCCTTAAATACATCTACAAAGCAGACAGAATCGTAGCTGAACTCACACGTCCATAACATGAAAATCTATTTCCTCTCACTCCTGTCCCTTTGCTGCTCTTTAGCCCTGGGTCAAAAACCTCTTTATGATATTGTGCTTAAAAACGGCCGCGTTATGGATCCGGAAACGGGACTTGATGCCATCAGGAATGTTGGTATAACAGGCAACCGCATCGCGGAAATATCCACTTCTGACCTTGCCGGCAAGCAGGTAATTGATGTTAGTAACCTGGTGGTAGCGCCAGGGTTCATCGACATGCACGCACATGGACAGACGAATAAGGAAAATGAGTACCAGATGCACGACGGTGTTACTACTGCCATGGAGCTCGAATCTGGCAGAGGGGATATGCAAAAATGGCTGGAGTCGAGAAAGGGAAAAGCGATTCTCAACTATGGTGCCTCCGCATCCCATCAATGGGCACGCACTGAAGTGATGTCCAAGTCCGGCAACTCCACGCTGGACCAGGTGATGAATAATCAGTCCAATTATGCTGCCCTTAAGGCGGAAGATCTTAAGCCGACCCTTGCCTTACTGGAAAACGAGTTGTATGCCGGCGCCATAGGCATCGGAGTGCCCATCGCCTATTACCCGGGTGCAACGCGCGAGGAAGTATACAATGTCTACGCACTCGCGGCCGATAAAAAGATGATCATTTTCACCCATGTGAGGGAAGGCAAAGCCATGGCCATCCAGCAGGCGATCTCAGATGCTGTTACAAACGGCGCTGCGCTTCATATTGTACATCTCAACAGTGTGACCCTGGACGAAATTGACCTGGCGCTCCGCATGGTGTCCAACGCGCAGCAGCGGGGACTTAATGTCTCGACTGAACTCTACCCCTATACCGCAGGATCAACTTTCCTTCAATCGGCATTGTTTGACGAAGGCTGGCAGAAAGTATTGGGCATCAGTTACGGGGACCTGCAGTGGGTGGAAACAGGCGAACGATTAACTGAATCAACTTTCAAGACCAACCGCGAAAAAGGCGGAATCGTGATCATTCATAATATGAAGCCAGAGTGGATTGACCGCGGCATCGCAGCGCCTTTCACGATTGTCGCTTCCGACGGCATGCCTTATTCCAAACTTGCTCATCCGCGCTCCGCCGGAACCTTCTCACGCGTGTTGGGCCAGTATGTTCGCGAACGCAAAGTAATGAGCCTTATGGACGGAATCAGAAAAATTACACTCATGCCTGCATTAAGGCTCGAGCCCTTTGTTCCATCCATGCGGTACAAAGGTCGCCTCCAGGTCGGTGCCGATGCAGACATCACCGTTTTCGACCCGGCCACTATTATTGACAAAGCTACCTTTGAAGGCGGCCTTAAATTCTCAGAAGGAATTCGCCATGTGCTGGTAAACGGCACATTGGTATTAAAGAATGGCACCACAATAGGCGAGGTTTATCCCGGCCAGCCCGTCTACGGAAAATTCAAGCGCTAACCTATCCTAAAAGACAACGATAAGGCATTTGCAGGCTTGAGACTTTTCATCATCTTCGCGCCAAATCTCCACCCCGCATGAGTCAACCCGACATTGCCCAACTCAAGAAATTATGTTCCCAGGTAAGAAGGGACGCTGTACGGATGGTTTACAACTGCCAATCAGGGCATCCGGGTGCAGCGTTAGGTTGCACAGAATACATGGTTGCACTCTACTTCCATATACTTAAGCACGACCCTGCGTTCAATATGGATGGAAAAGGTGAAGATCTCTTCTTTCTTTCCAATGGCCATCTCTCAGCACTATGGTATTCCTGTCTGGCACGCGCAGGCTATTTTGAAATAAAGGAATTATCAACCTTCCGTAATATCAATTCACGCCTTCAGGGCCATCCCGCCACTCATGAACATCTTCCCGGTGTACGGGTCGCATCAGGTTCTCTGGGACAAGGTCTCTCGGTAGCCATCGGTGCCGCCTTGAGCAAGAAGCTCAACCATGACAACAGGCTTGTCTATGTGCTGATGGGCGATGGTGAACAGCAGGAAGGTCAGATATGGGAAGCCGCCATGTTCGCCGCACACCATAAGGTTGATAACCTTGTAGCCACAATAGATTACAACGGTCAGCAGATTGACGGCCCCGTGGATGAAGTCATGAGCCTCAAGAATCTAAAAGCCAAGTGGCAGGCATTTGGATGGGAAGTGTTGGAGTCAGACGGAAACAACCTGGAGGAAGTAATCGCTGTAATGGACAAAGCAAAGTCTATCACTGGAAAAGGGAAACCGGTACTCAACCTGATGCGCACCGTAATGGGATTTGGTGTGGACTTCATGATGGGACATCATAAGTGGCACGGCGTTGCACCCAACAAAGAGGAATTCGAAAAGGCCATGGCACAGCTGCCTGAAACCATCGGCGACTTCTGACAACATGTTACTTCCGCTTCAACCAAGAACACAATATCCACCCGCTCACTGATGATCAAGTTCACCCCCACTGACAAGAAAGACACAAGATCCGGATTCGGCTCAGGCCTGCACGAACTGGGAAAACAAAATCCCGATGTAGTCGCCTTATGTGCCGACCTCACCGGATCATTGAAGATGGATGCATTCAAGAAAGATTTTCCGGACCGCTTCTATCAAACCGGAATCGCAGAAGCCAACATGATGGGAATTGCTGCCGGACTCACGATCGGAGGAAAGATTCCCTTCACAGGAACCTTTGCCAATTTCTCCACCGGCAGAGTCTATGATCAGATCAGGCAATCCATCGCTTATTCGGAGAAGAACGTGAAAATCTGTGCCTCCCATGCCGGCCTCACCCTCGGAGAAGATGGCGCCACTCACCAGATCCTTGAGGACATCGGCATGATGAAGATGCTTCCCGGGATGACGGTGATCGTTCCTTGCGATTATCAGCAGACAAAACAGGCGACTATTGCGCTGGGCAGCCACAAAGGACCAGCCTATTTGCGCTTTGGACGTCCAGTATGGCCCATATTTACGGAGGGCAGGAAATTTGAAATTGGAAAGATCGATACCATGATCGAAGGCAGTGATGTCTCGATCTTCGCCTGTGGTCACCTGGTGTGGCTTGCTATAGAAGCAGAAGCCATTTTGGCTGAAAAAGGAATTCGTGCAGAAATAGTCAATCTCCACACCATTAAACCACTCGATGCGCAAGGCGTCCTGAACTCAGTCGGGAAGACGGGTTGCGTGGTAACCTGCGAAGAGCATCAGATCAATGGCGGCATGGGTGACTCCATTGCCCAACTCCTTTCCCGAGAACTCCCGACACCGCTCGAAATGGTCGCCGTCAACGATACCTTTGGCGAAAGCGGGAAGCCGACTGATCTGTTAAAGAAGTACGGATTATCGGCTGACGCGATTGTAACCGCGGCGGAAAAGGCAGTCAAGAGGAAGAAAGGGAGTTGAATCTTGAATGGTGAACAAGGAGTTTCGAATGATGAAGTGATCTCGAATCAGGATTCAATTATTCAGACATTCTCAAATTACCTACTTTCAAAATTCTCAGTTCAGTTAAAATACTTTACCACGGAAACACGGAGCTTTACTTTGATGACCATTGCATTCATCCGTGCCTCCGTGGCAATATTTCATCAGCAAACGACCAGAAACCAGAAACGCTAAACCAGGAACTTGTATCCCCGGCCGCTCGCGAGGCCTCAATCGCTAAATCACCCAATCACCCGATCATAATTGTCCAAACCTCCACCCGACCATTACATCAACCATCAGGTTTGTCGACATAAGAAAGGCGGGATCGATCAATTCATACCTTGAATAGGCAAGTACAAGCACCCGGACAAAATATTGCGGACCGTTGTAGCCACCGCTGAACATGAGGTTGGCAGCTGTCTCAAGGTTATTACGCGTATTAGAGCCGGCATTCGCATGGTAGCGATTGAACGCTACACCAGCTCCTGCAGACAGCAGGCCTGAAACAAAATACCGTCCCTCTTTCCATACTTTGGTATATGCATATCCTGGCGTCAACAGGATGCCTGGAGCCTGAAGCGTCTTCATCCCAGCTTGGTCACCATAACGCGGTGCAATGTCGTAACTGGCCACCGACAACCCCTGGCTCGTCGACAGGTCACGGTAAAAGACTTCGGTGCCGATGAGAAAGGAACCGGCCGACCGACGCTGTACTTCATTTTGATACAGTGCAGCGCGGTAAGAATACCTTGATCCATTAAGGAAGTACATCATCTGTATCCCCAGCCTTGATTCATGCGCGGCGGGCGGTGAAACGTACTGATCATTAGCTGATGCCGACACCACCCCTGTCGCGTCCATGTAGTACCCGCGGAAAGCCAATCTCCGCGTGGTGAACCGAGCTGAAAGGTTAAACTGCTCCAGGTTCGATCGTTCCTCTTTTAGGTAGGTGGTGCCAGGCAGCGCTATTGATGCATCAACGTCTATCCAGCGATATGTAATTCCAAAACCCAGGTAATCACCGATGTTGCGGTAAAGACTGCCCTGGAGATTGGGTGATGACCCCTTGTAACTCTCATAGGTAAGACTGTTCCCCCGGGCTCCGTAAAACAGCCTGACCATATTCTTCCTTGCGTATTTGCCCACATAGGACGAATCTGCGCCGGCCAGGGACTGAACAGAGTCGGCAGGACTTTGTGCAGACAGATGCTGAACGACGAGCAAAAGAAGAGAACAAGCCGATAAAAAGCGCATCATCTGGAATGGCGCAAAGGTACATCTATTCGACTTTTACATGAAGGGATTCAGGGTGTAGACAGTCTCTCTTATATTGCCGAACCTAACGACTCAGATCATGAAATATTCCTTATTGTTCGTTGCCGCTTTCTTCAGCATGCAATGCCTCGCGCAGAAATCCATCACCGGGTTCACAAAAGAAGGTGCTGATGCCCAATTCAAAATGGAACAGCAATTCGATAGCCAGGTGAATGCCCAGAACCTGGATCAATGGCTTAAGTTCCTCACCTCCCATCCTCATCATGTTTCTTCCCCACAGGGGAAGGCTAACGCCGAATTCATGCGGGATAAATTCCGCAGCTGGGGCTATGAAGCGGAAATCGTTTCCTATAAAATTCTATTCCCTTTCCCCAAGACACGACTACTCGAGATGACTGGGCCCGTCAAATTCACGGCGAAACTGGCCGAGCCTGCGCTGAAGGAAGACGGCACTTCTTCACAGATCAGTGAGCAACTTCCTGTATATAATGCATGGTCTCCTGATGGAGACGTAACCGGAGAACTGGTGTATGTCAACTATGGGATTCCCGACGACTACGAGCAGCTGGAGAGAATGGGCATCGACGTGAAAGGAAAAATTGTAATTGCAAAATATGGTGGCTCCTGGCGTGGCATCAAGCCTAAAGTGGCGCAGGAGCATGGTGCTATTGGTTGCCTTATATATTCTGATCCGCAGGAAGATGGATACAGCCAGGGAGATGTTTATCCCAAGGGTCCTTATCGTCCCAAAGACGGGGCACAACGAGGTTCCGTAATGGATATGCCCGTTTACCCGGGTGACCCGCTGACACCGGGTGTCGGTGCAACGGAAGATGCCAAAAGGCTCGACCGCAAAGATGTTACCAATCTTATCAAGATTCCGGTTCTGCCCATCTCCTATGGAGATGCCCAGCCGCTGCTCGCTGCCATGACAGGTCCGGTTGCACCTGACCGCTGGCGCGGAACCCTTCCCATCACTTATCACATCGGGCCTGGTCCGGCAAAAGTTCATCTTAAACTCCAGTTCGACTGGAAGATGGTGGATTGCCTTGATGTGGTAGCCAAACTGAAGGGTTCGGTTTATCCGGATGAATGGGTCATCCGCGGTAACCACCACGATGGCTGGGTTAACGGGGCAAGCGATCCATTGAGCGGCATGGTCGCCGAGATGGAAGAAGCGCGCATCATAGGTGAGATGGCCAAAAATGGCAACCCTCCCAAACGCACCATTATCTATTGCGCATGGGATGGCGAAGAACCAGGTCTCATTGGCTCTACAGAGTGGGCTGAACATCATGCCATGGAACTTCAGCAAAAGGCAGTAGCATACATCAACTCTGACGGCAACGGACGCGGATTCCTGTTTGTGCAGGGTTCGCATACACTAGAAACGCTGGTGAGCGAGGTGGGCAGAGACGTCACAGACCCGGAAACCGGTGTATCTGCACTTGAAAGAGTCAAGTCTTTTATGGCTGCACAACCCGGAAGTACTAAGAACCGTAAAGACGCCCTTAGCAGAAAGGGGATGATTCTTGGTGCACTGGGATCCGGATCAGATTATACTCCTTTCATTCAACACTTAGGCGTGCCTTCTCTTAACGTAGGCTATGGTGGTGAAGGCGGTGCAGGGGTCTATCATTCCGTTTACGATTCTTACGATCACTTCAAACGTTTTGTAGACCCGACTTTTGCCTACGGTGCTGCGCTCGCCAAAACTACCGGACGTATCACCTTGCGTCTCGCCAATGCTGATGTACTTCCCTTTGACTTCAAGGGATTTCATCGCACAGTAGCAGGATACATGTCGGAAGTGCTGGCATTGACTGACAACCTGAGAGAGTCAACCGAACTCGAGAATCAGCTCGTGAAAGAGAACCGTTACGTGCAGGCGGCTGACCCTACCGAGAAATATATTCCTCCGGTGTCCAAAGATCCTGTTCCCTATCTCAACTTCTCCAGCCTCCAAAATGCCATTGCCACCCTCGATAAAAGCGCAACTCAATTTGCGGAACTATACAACCTGAATCCGAAGCCCAACACCAATCTCGAGAAACTCAATCAACTGCTGCGGCAGGCAGAACAGAAGCTGTTGTCTGCCAATGGCCTTCCCCGTCGCGGCTGGTTCCGCCATACCATTTATGCTCCAGGTTTCTACACTGGTTACGGCGTGAAGACTCTGCCCGGTGTGCGCGAAGCCATTGAACAGCGTAACTGGAAGGAGGCCCAGGAGCAGATTGAAATTGCTGCCAAGGCCATAAACGAGTACTCCACCCAAATCAATGCTGCCAGTAACATATTGATGATGCGGTAACCTGAAGGTCATCCCATGAAAAAGCTTATCCCTCTTCTGTTTCTTCTTATTTATGTATGCCCCACCAACGGGCAAATGGTGCGCAAGGATATTGCGCTGATCCATGTCAACATCTTTAACGGCGTTGACAATACCATTGCACGGGATGCCATCATCCTCATAAAGAACGGAAAGATTGAACGGCTAGGTCGTGCAGGGGAAGCCGTCCCGAAAGACTACGAAATTGTGGACTGCCTCGGCAACTATGCCATGCCTGGCATGATCGACGTACATACCCACATTGAAAGTCTTGATGAAGCCAAACGTGCACTACAGTCGGGTGTTACTACTATTCGTACTGCGGGTGTTGCAGCCTTTCAGGATGTGTCAATCAAAGAACTGGCCCTTTCCGGCAGGATTCCGGGTCCAGATGTCATTCCGGCTGGCGTCTTTGTCACGCCCAATCTTGGAGAAACGGTGCTAGCCGATCCCAGGCTTGGGAACCTTATTACAGGCGTGAATACGGACGAGGAACTGCGTCAAATCGTTAACGTGAACATTGACCGCGGGGCCCAGGTGATAAAAACCCGCGGCACCGAACGGGCGGGTCTTCCTGATACAGACCCGAGGCAACAGAGCTATACGCAGCATCAGCTCAAGGTTATTGTAGACGAAGCTGCAAAAAGGAATATCAGTGTGATGGTACATGCCCATGGTGACGAGGGCGGGCGCGCTGCCGTTCTCGCGGGTGCACGGAGCATCGAGCACGGCACATTTCTCAGCGATCAGACACTTCAGCTTATGAAGGAGAAGGGGGTTTACCTGGTGCCTACGTTCATTACCCTTGAAGATCTTTCCAAACCAAACGGCGATTACGGTGGTGCAGTACTGGAGATGCGTGGTCGCTTTATGATGCCCTTGGGGGAAAAAGTCATCAAGAAGGCTCAGGCCCTCGGAGTCAAAATTGCCACCGGCGCCGACACCAACTACGACAGCAAGAGCACAAGCCGTGTGTCCATGGAATGTGAACATTATGTGCGTTTGGGCATGTCCAACTTTCAGGCGATTCAATGCACAACAACCGTTGCTGCTGACCTGCTGGGAATAGGATCAAAGACGGGAAGACTGCTCCCCGGCTTTGAAGCGGACCTCGTGATTCTTCCCTCCGACCCATTGGAAGATATTCGGGCACTTCAGGACGCTCTGATCGTGATCAGCAACGGATACATCGGATTAAAGCGACTGCCCTTCGCTAAAGAGTAATCTTCTGGCTGCGGAAATTCAGCAGGGAGACCGGCGCTCCTTGAACATTGGCCATCATCAGCTAAATTCGCCGGCTGATCCCCCTGACTTGAAGACCAACAAGTATTTCGTAATCGATTTCGACAGCACTTTTACCAAGGTAGAAGCGTTTGATGTACTCGCAGACATCACCCTTAAGGACGATCCTGATAAGGCGGCCATCAAGAAGAAGATCATTGAGATCACCGACAAGGGTATGAACGGAACCCTGTCGTTTCGCGAGTCGCTTGAGCAAAGACTGGCCCTGCTCAAGCCTGAAAAGAAGCACATTCCCCAGTTAGTGAAGCTCCTGAAGGATCAGGTCTCTGAATCTTTCAAGCGGAACAAGGAGTTCTTCTCCAATCACGCTGAACAGATTTATATCATATCCAACGGCTTCAGGGAGTTCATTGAACCGGTAGTGCTGGAATTCGGCATAAAGCCGGAAAACATCCTGGCCAATGAATTCATATTTGATACTTCAGGGAAAGTAATCGACTTTAATAGGAATAATCCTCTCTCCGAGAACGGCGGTAAGTCAAAACGACTGCAGGAGCTCAACCTTCCCGGCGACATCTACGTTATCGGTGACGGTTATACGGATTATGAAATCAAACATGCAGGGCTGGCCAACAAGTTTTACGCCTTTACAGAAAACGTTGAACGCGAGAGCGTGAGCAGCAAGGCTGATCATGTGGCCCCCAGCCTGGATGAATTCCTTTATCTGAACAAATTGAACACCGCCATCTCCTATCCAAAGAACCGAATCTCCGTCCTCCTTCTCGAGAATGTACACCCCACGGCGATCGAACTTCTCAGGGCTGAGGGCTTCACCGTCGAGTCCTACCCTGCCGGTCTTGAAGAAGATGAACTTTGTGAAAAGATCAAGAACATTTCCGTCCTGGGCATTCGGTCAAAGACCCAGGTGACCAAAAAGGTGCTCGAGAATGCCAACCGCCTGATGGCTATAGGCGCCTTCTGCATCGGCACGAACCAGATCAATCTGGCTGAAGCCACCCGAAGAGGAATTGCAGTGTTCAATGCACCCTTCAGCAACACTAGGTCGGTTGTGGAACTGGCCATTGCAGAGATCATCATGCTCATCCGGAACATACCAGACAAGTCGGCACGTATGCACCAGGGCCAGTGGGACAAGTCTGCCAAAGGAAGCTTTGAAATCCGTGGGAAAAAGTTGGGCATTGTCGGTTACGGCAATATCGGCTCGCAATTATCCGTGCTGGCGGAAAACCTTGGGATGCAGGTCTATTATTATGACTGCGAAGAAAAGCTTGCCCTCGGCAATGCCACCAAATGCAGGAGCCTTCGGGAATTACTCAGCCTATCAGACGTCGTAACGCTGCATGTGGACGGCCGCGAGAGTAACACCAACATGATCAGCCGGCAGCAGTTCGATTGGATGAAGATGGGCGTTATCTTCCTCAACCTCAGCAGAGGCCATGTTGTGGATGTGCCAGCCCTCTGTGAAAACATTGAGAGTGGCAAAGTGGCGGGCAGTGCAGTGGACGTATATCCATATGAACCCATTGACAACAACGAGCCTTTTGTTTCAGAGCTGAAAGGTCTTCGCAATACCATCCTTACACCCCACATCGGTGGCAGTACCGCCGAGGCGCAGGAGAACATCGGGAGGTTTGTACCTGGCAAGCTCATGGATTACATCAACACCGGCAGTACCAGCAACAGTGTAAACTTTCCCAACCTGACCCTGCCAACACTGGAGGACGCACACCGGCTCATTCACATCCACCGCAACGTTCCGGGCATACTGGCACAGATCAACCAGGTGCTCGCAGATAATGGGATCAACATTGCAGGCCAGTATCTCAAGACCAACGAACTCATTGGTTATGTGATCACCGACATCAACAAGGAGTACAACAAGGAGGTGATAAAAAAACTGCGGTCTATTGAAGGCACCATCAAATTCAGGGTGCTCTATTGAGTATTGGTATGCAAACCAGAAACAAGAAACAAGAAACCAGGAACCAGGAACCAAAAGAAAAGATCCACCAGTTTTGGAGAGGTGTTTCTGAACCCCAATTAAGACAAGTTTTGAGCTGCTGCCCGACTCAACCTTCTTCTGTTAACCTGCTTTTTGGGCGAGGCCCCGACATGTCGGGGTGAGGCCTGATTTCGTCTGACCGCTTTGGCTCGGTATTGTTTACAATGTTAGGTTCAGCAAACGTAGTCCCAAAAACCGAGTGGATCTTCGCTTCAAACGTACAACATTCTTCAGGCCGGAGTACTCTTGATTTGATGCTAATTTTTTAGTACTTCGCCGGCAATACAGACCACCCGATGATCAGCTTCATTCCAGGGCCTTCAGAACTGTACTTCACCACCGCCGATCACATGAGAAGAGCGATGCGCGACGGCGTGGCGTCTTTATCACACCGCAGCAAAGCATTTGAGAGCATTTACCGCGAGACGGCCGAAGGACTTCATACTCTATTGAAACTTCCTGACGATTACCGAATAGCCTTTACTGGATCCGCGACGGAGATATGGGAACGAAGTGTACAGAGCCTCGTGGAGCGGAAATCGCTTCATTATGTGAATGGCGCCTTTTCGAAGAGATTCCAGGAGACTGCCTTCCAACTGGGAAAAGATGCACAGGTGATCTCTGTCAATCCAGGCGAAGGTTTTGAAACCGCAGAAACCATCCACGAAGATGCCGAACTGGTTGCACTCACCCACAACGAGACCAGCACCGGGACCATGCTGGAGGATGGCTTCATGCAACAGGTGAGGTTCAATCATCCCGATGCCATCGTTATTATGGATGCCGTCAGCTCCCTTCCCTATCCGTTGCTGGACTACCGCCTGGTGGACTCGGTTTTCTTTTCTGTTCAGAAAGGATTTGGCCTGCCCGCCGGACTGGGTGTTTGGATGTATAACAGCAGGTGTCTTGACAAGACGATGAAACTTCAGGCTGATGGTAAGGCGTCCGGAAGCTATCATTCCCTTATCTCACTGGATACCCATGCCAGAAAATACCAGACACCGGAGACTCCCAACGTACTGGCCATCTATCTTCTTGGTAAAGTTGTCCGCGACTTCTTGTTCAGGGGGATCGACTTAATCCGAAATGATACTACATATAAGGCGGCCGTTTTATACCAGGTGCTTGATGATCACCCCCTGTTGAAATCCTTTGTTAAAAATCCTGATCATCGCTCTGCTACCGTCATCACGGTTGACTCAGGGGAAAGGACAGTAGAACTCGCCCAGTATCTTCAATCAAAAGGCCTGCAGCCCGGTGACGGCTATGGACCCTACAAGGACCAGCAGTTGCGCTTTGCCAATTTCCCCGCACATTCCAAAGAAGTGTATCACGTGCTTGCCGACGCTTTAAACGAATTCAGGTAGTCACTTTAAACTTCAGTTGAGTATTATTGTCTATAGTACACCCTCAGCCAGCTAGTGGACGACAAAGAGTTACTGGATAAGCTTCGTAACCCAGACACCCGCAATTATGGATTTAATCTGCTGGTAAGGGCTTACCAGCAACGCGTCTACCGTATTGCCAGAAAAATGGTCATCGACCATGACGATGCAGACGATGTGACCCAGGAGGTGTTTATCAAAGTTCACAAGGCGATTGACAGCTTCCGCGAAGACGCCAGTCTGTACACATGGATCTACCGCATCGCCACCAACGAGTGCCTCACTTTCCTGAGTCGCAAACGAAGAAGGTTTTTCCTGCCCCTTGAAGACATCGCCGGAGAATTATCAGCCCGAATAGATGCGATCCCTGGACCAAGCGGCGATGAGATTCAGAAGAAACTTCAGAAAGCTCTCCTGACCCTACCGGACAAGCAGCGCCTCGTTTTCAACCTCAAGTATTTTGAGGACATGCCCTACGAACAGATGTCAGAAGTTACCGGCACATCAGAAGGAGCCCTGAAAGCCAGCTACCACCACGCGGTAAAGAAAATAGAGGATTTCATGAAGAATGATTAAACTTTATAAGCTATTGAATGTCAAAGAACTGAATCATGAAAAGACTGGAAGACATACCCAAGAAAGACATTTTTGAGGCCCCTGAGGGGTATTTTGAGCGCCTGCCGTCCATTATTCAATCCCGGGTGGTTGCTGAAAGCAATAGCCGATGGACGTGGTTTGACCAACCTGTTTGGAAATACGCACTTTCACTGGCTTTCCTGGCCGCCGGACTTTACTGGTTCCTGCTCCGCCCTGCTCCTCAGTCACCCGAGCAAATGCTGGCATCAGTGGACACCGGAAGTCTGATTGCCTACCTGAACGAAAGTGACATGTCCACTGAAGAACTTATGGAGTCGGTGCCTCTGGACAACAAAGACGTGGATGAGATCCAGGCCGGTTCACTGCAAAACCTGCTGCCCGACGACAGCACGCTGATGGAATTGGAATCTGATGTTGAGTTTGAAAACTAAAGACCGTATGAAGTGGTACCCCAAAATATTGACCGGGCTCCTGCTGCTCCTCTCCTTTGCCCTCACGGCGCAGGACGAGGAAATGAATCCCCAGCAGATTGACCCCAAGGCACGCGAGAAGATGGAAGCAGCCCGCATCGCGCTGATCACCGAAAGGCTGGGCCTTACTCCGGACCAGGCTGAAAAGTTCTGGCCGATCTACCGGGAGTTTACCCAGAAACGCCTGGAACTGCGGAATGAATTCCGACAAAGGCAGATGAGCCTGGATCCCGCCCACCCAGACCAAAAGAAACAAGAAGAACTGATCAACTTCGGGCTTCAGCTCAAACAAAAAGAACTGGACATTGAAAAAGATTATTCGGGCCGGATCATGCAGGTGATCACAGCACAGCAATTGTTGAGCCTCAGAAAGGCTGAACAGGACTTCCGTCAGATGATACTTAACAGACTCCAGGAGAGAAGGGCATTGCAGCAGAGAAAGGAGAACTTCAGAGACCAGAACCAGCGCTTACGACAGAATCGTAAAGTGAACTGATCCTGCTTGAGACTCCCTGCCCTGGCCTTCTTCACCGTTCTGCTTCCTTCTGTCTGCGCATTCGCGCAACAGGAGGATTCACTTTCTATTCAAAAGAACAAGCGAATCCTCGATTCCCTTGACACTTTCTTCACCCACCAGGATTCGCTCGACATATTTGACCTCATCGACAGCCTGCTCAAAGCTGAAGCGGTAAGGGACCGGTCGCAACTTGCAGTCCGGATCGGCTACAACAGTAACATTGTGGCCGACAATCGAACATTCAATATCAATCAGTTCGGCCTGGCTCCAGGCATTTCCTATTATCATAAGTCCGGCGCCTACCTTGACTACACGGCTTACTGGAGTCAGGAGTATGACCCCCATCTCTATCTAAGTGTAGCCTCTGGCGGATACCTTCACAGCTTTTCGAAAGGTTATTCGATGCTGGCAGAATACAGCCACTATTTTTACAACCAACCCTCGGACAGCACGGTATCTGTACCTTACACCAACAATGTGGGAGTGTCGAACTATTTCAATATCAAATCCTTTGTTGGCCGGCTGGACTATTATTTCTATTTCGGCGAAAAGTCCGCACACCGCATCATGCCCAACGTCGGCTTCAATTTCATCAAACGGAAATGGCATAAGCTGGAACGAATCTCTTTTTATCCCAACGCTGGAATCATGTTTGGAACCGAAGAGATTACCAACTATTCGCCGGCGCCCAATCTGCTTTTCCGGATTGTATATAACCGAACCCACACGCCCAAGCTGCCGCTGGTGATTGAAAACCGGTATACTGAATTCGGTGTGATGAACTACTCCTTTTCGGCACCCATCACTGTTGCCACGAAACATTGGTTCTTCCTGCTCAACTACACATACAACATTCCGAAAGCACTACCTGGAGAGAATCTCAGTCTTGAGAACAGCGGTTATATCTCGTTTTCCATCACGAGATACATAGGGCTTTGATGATTACTTAACAATTTTACCTGCCTTATCAAAGATGATGGGCACCCAGTCTCCTGAGCCATTCCTGGTCTTCACAGAAAGCTCCGAGGTTTCAGGATTATAGACAATCTCCTGTGGAAGCAGGTCAAAGTCTGCGCTGACACTCCAGATAAGTCCTTCTTTCCTGCCAATCCTGGCAAGGGAGCCCGCATATTTTTCACCTGACTTTGATTCAGAATACAGGAGAACAAATTCAATGTGGGTCACATCGTCAGCAGTGGTGAGTCCTTTTATAAAAGGCAGCATTCTTTTAGTCATCACTGCGGGAACAGAGAAGCTTACCTTGGATTTGATCTTCCGGCTCGGTTCAATAAAAGTGAAGTAACCGGTCGGCACAGAGTCAGCAAATTGAAGGCCGGCCGTAATCTTGTCCGTGATGAGAATCGGCTTGAAGTTGCTCTTTAGACCATTGTCCGCTACCAGCGGTATGGAGTCTGTGGACGAAACCATCCACTTCAGGGACTGTTCCTTGCGCAGGAGTTGCACTTCTTTTGATTGCTTCTGAGCAGCTGCAAATTCATGCGTTGACCTGACAAGATTCACCAGCACATCGGATGTCCCGTATCCGGCCTTGATGAAATGCTGGTAGTCATTCAGTTTATCATTCAGGTCCTTCTTGTCCTGGATAACCAATGCCAGGCTGTCGAGTTTCCCGCTCAACGATACTTGCTTCCTCAAACTTTCCACCTGAAGGACTAGATTGGCTGAATCCCTTATGGCCCTGTCCCCCGCCACTTGCGAACCATAGGACAACTCGCCGAGTTTCATCTCAAACACTTCCAGCGGAAGAGGCTGTGGGTCTATTTTGAGCAATCCCGGGAAAGAGAGCTTTGTTCTCAGCAATTTGATATCATCCCAGACTGCTACCGAGTCCTTCTTCAGTTTTTGCTGCACCTTATTGATTTCCACGTCGACTGCCACAAGGCTGTTCTTCATAGGCACAATCTCCTTCTCAATTACTTCCAGGCTGCTCAGTGCCCAACGCTTATAATCCCACACTTTAAGATCATCCTTGTAGAAATCCGTCTCGTCACGTCCATCCCTCGAATAATCATTCAGCTCCCTGGGATCCAGCACCTGATTATGTCCTGTTTTACCCAGCGTGATCGCCGTCGCCTTATAGTCGTTGAAATTGATCAGGCAGGAGTCATACAGATGAGCCAGGTACTTCAATGAGTCCATTGATTTTTCATCTGCTCTCACATAAAGGTGCCCCAGCGTAGGATGTGACTTCTGGAAAGCAACAAAATGAGCCTGCGTTTTTTTATAGAACTTTTCCGCCAGCAAGAACTGGGCCTTCATGTTTTCGATGGACTTTGCCCTTGATTTCAGTTTCATACGGGCCTCGAGGTCCAGTTGGACATCGGATAGTTTGACGCCGAATTTTCCGGTGCGGATGTCACGCCGGTTATACATCTGGTAATACTCTTCATTCTTGTCTACTTCCTTTTCATTGATACCCTTGGATGCTTTCTGATAGAAGTAGACGGCAGAATCCAGCCAGGATACGGTCTTGGAAGTCTCTTTAAGCATGTCAAGCTTTTCCGCCTTATCCTGGTATATCAAACCCATGAAAAGGTAGGCATTGGGATTATCAGAAGTAGTAGCCAGGTATTTCTTCAGATAGGGTTCGGCATCATCAAACTGACGGTTATTGAGCAGCACAAAGAGATCCTTGTACTTAATCTTCTGGGCAACGGTAGTACCTGCACAGACCAACATCACAAATGCCAGAGCGATTACGCGACTATTCATTATTTGATCCTAAATTGAACCCAAATTACTGAATTCGGAGCGAATTGATGTCCCTCAAAGATCACACCAGAAAGATTCAGGGATTTATTCTCGAGGTGATAAAGACAGCTGTTGTCACCCTCCTGCTCGTGGGCTTTCTGCAAATAACGGGGCTCCTGCAGTCCGTATCAGAATGGAGCCAGCAGGCAGTTCTTCTCACGGGGTTAAGGAATGCACCAGCATTGGCGGAGGAAAAAAAGGAAGCCTTTGATTACCAGTTTATCATACAGGACATGGAAGGGAACCGCCTGGATTTTGAACAGTTCAAAGGCAAGGTGGTCTTCCTCAATCTGTGGGCAACCTGGTGCGGGCCCTGCAGGGCAGAAATGCCGGGCATCCAACGGCTGTATGAAATGACCGATCCCGCAAAAGTGACGTTCGTGATGCTTTCGCTAGATAAGGACACCGACAAAAAGAAAGTGGCCGACTATGTGAAAAACAAAGGTTTCACCTTCAATCCTTACATGCCTTCAGGCTATCTCCCAGATCAGTTGCAGGTGCCCTCCATTCCCACCACCTTCATTCTCACACCCGAGGGCACGATTGCACGCAAGGAAGTGGGCACGATGAGATATGACACGCCCAAATTCAAGGAATTCCTTGAAGGGTTGGCGAAATAGGCATCAAATTCCTAGGTTAAGGGTCTCTGGCGGAAACCAATTCAAATGGGATCATCATGCTTTTCGGTTTAAAGGATAAGGTCGCTGTCATCACAGGTGCAGGCAGCGGCATCGGCCGTGCGATTGCTTCAACTTTCGGCGAACAGGGAGCAACTGTCTGCATCCTGGATCTTCAAAAGCAGACAGCGGAAGAAACTGCACGCCAGATGGCCGGTCAAAAGGCAAGTGTCTGGACCTGCGATGTGACGGATCAGTCTGCAATGAAGAAAGTAATGGGCGATATCGTGCAGGCCAATGGCCACATTGACATACTGGTCAACAGTGCAGGAATTGCGCATGTCGGCAAACTGGAGACAACGGAAGAAAAAGACTTTGAGCGTCTGTTCAACGTGAACGTCAAGGGCACCTACAACGCTATGCGATGCGCCCTTCCTTATATGAAGGAGCAACGTAACGGCGTGATCCTAAACCTTGCCTCAGTTGCTGCCACCACAGGCATCTCCGACCGCTTCGCCTACAGCATGACCAAGGGCGCAGTGGTGAGCATGACCTTGTCCGTAGCGAAGGACTATGTGCAGGAGGGCATCCGCTGCAATTGCGTTTCTCCCGGCAGGGTACATACACCATTTGTCGACGGCTTCCTGAAAGCCAACTACCCCGGGCGCGAGGCTGAGATGTTTGAAAAACTATCCAAAACCCAACCCATAGGCCGGATGGCCAAGCCCGTTGAAATTGCGCACCTCGCATTATACTTATGTTCGGATGAGGCCTCTTTTATCACCGGGTGCGACTACCCTATCGATGGTGGCTTCCTAAAACTGAATTCCTGATGAAACTTTGCAGAATTGGTGATCCCGGCCTCGAAAGCCCTGCCATAGAGATAGACGGAAGAATTTATGATGTATCGGGCTTTGGTGAAGATTACAATGAAGCCTTCTTTGCCCATGAAGGATTGAATAATCTCAAATCATGGCTGGATGCCAATCTTTCGAAGTTACATCCCATCGCACCTGCCCGTTACGGCCCACCCGTGCAACGACCCTCAAAGATCATATGTATCGGTCTGAACTATTCCGACCATGCCCGTGAATCCAACATGACTCTGCCTACAGAACCAGTGGTCTTTTTCAAGTCCACCACTGCGATGTGTGGGCCCAATGATGCGTTACACATCCCTCGCAACAGCGCCAAGACAGACTGGGAGGTGGAACTGGCCGTAGTTATCGGGAAGAAGGCGACTTACGTTTCAGAGCCCGAAGCAACAGAATACATCGCCGGATATTGCCTTCATAATGATTACAGCGAACGTGAGTTTCAGCTCGAACGCGGAGGGCAATGGGTAAAGGGCAAGAGCTGCGACACCTTCGCCCCCCTGGGGCCGTGGCTGGTAACAGCCGATGAAGTCTCTGATGTAAACAATCTGCATTTATGGCTAAAGGTGAATGGCAAAATCATGCAGAACAGCAACACGAAAGAACTGGTCTTTAAGATCCCTCATCTCATCAGCTACGTCAGTCAGTTCATGACCCTTCTTCCGGGCGACATCATCTCTACCGGAACACCGGCAGGTGTGGGTCTCGGCATGAAGCCGCCAACCTATCTCAAAGCCGGCGACGTGATTGAACTGGGCATTGACGGGCTCGGGCAGCAAAAACAGGTCGCTCAACAGGCATGACCGTCGACGCACACCAGCACTTCTGGAAATACAATCCTCTGCGCGACGGCTGGATCACAGAAGAGATGGGTGCTATCCGCCGCGACTTCCTCCCCTCCGACCTTGAGCCCATTCTCAAAGCCAATAGGATTGAGGCATGCGTGGCGGTCCAGGCCGATCAATCGGAAAAAGAAACAGAGTTCCTGCTCAGATGCGCAAGAGAGAATTCATTTGTTAAAGGAGTCGTAGGCTGGACCGACCTTAAATCACCGCAATTGCAGGCGCGACTGGAATATTATCACCAATTCGACGAGCTAAAAGGATTCCGTCACATCGTGCAGGCAGAACATGAAGACTTTCTGCTCAACAGCCATTTTCAAAACGGGGTAGCGCAACTGGAAGCCTATGGATTCACTTATGATATCCTGGTCTATGTTCAGCACTTGCCCGCCACCGTCACCTTCGTGAGGAAGTTTCCTCATCATAAGTTTGTTATTGATCACATTGCCAAGCCTTTGATCAGGGATCAGATCACTGAACCCTGGGCGAAATACATCAAGGAAATCGCGAAGTCTGAGAATGTGTACTGCAAATTATCGGGTATGGTCACTGAGGCAGACTGGAAAGGCTGGAAGAAAGAGCATTTCAGGGTCTATCTCGACACCATCCTGAAAGCATTTGGCCCTGATAGACTGATGTATGGTTCAGACTGGCCGGTATGTCTCGTGGCCGCTCAGTATGAGCAACAGTTTGACATCGTACAGTCTTTTATTTCAGCTTTGTCCCCGACCGAAAAGAAGGACATCCTCGGTGAGAATGCGAGACGTTTTTACCATCTTTAAATATTACCGTTCTTCCTGATGGATCTTCACCTCAAAGACAAAGTCGTCCTGATCTCCGGTGGCGCCAAGGGCATTGGCAAGGCCATTGTCCAGCAGTTGCTGGAGGAGCAGGCGCACCCTGTCATTCTCGATAAGGATGAACGTGCAGGTAAAGAACTCGTCGCAAAGTACCCTGTAATTTTCCTGCCTGGTGATCTCAACCAGGCCTCGTATTGTCAGTCTGCCATTGAACAGGTTGTTCAGAAATACGGACATATAGATGGACTGGTCAACAATGCCGGTTTCAACGACGGCGTAGGGCTTGAGAAGGGCACGCCTGAGAAGTTTGCCGCTTCGATGCAAAGCAACCTTATCCATTTCTATTCCCTTGCGCACTTTGCTCTTCCCCACTTGAAGAAAGTCAAGGGCGCGATTGTCAATATTGGGTCCAAAGTCGCTGTTACCGGTCAGGGCAATACCTCCGGATATGCCGCAGCCAAGGGCGGCGTACTGGGACTTACCCGTGAGTGGGCCGTGGAGTTGCTCCCATATAACATAAGGGTCAATGCTGTGCTTCCTGCAGAGGTATGGACGACCATGTATGAGACCTGGCTGTCGACACAGCCGAATCCTGAGCAAAAGAAGAAAGAGATAGAAAGCCGCATTCCATTGGGTAGGCGCATGACACGCCCTGAAGAAATTGCTGACATGGTTGTGTTTCTGCTTTCGGACAGAAGCAGTCATGTGACTGGACAATGGATGCTGGTGGATGGAGGTTATACGCAGTTGGATAGAGCGGTTTGAATGCCGCGCCCGCCGGAGCCTTGGCGCAGGCGGGAAGAATGAAGAACGAAGAGTGAAGAACGAAGAGTGCCTCGCCGGCCGAAGCCTTGGCATAGGCGGGAGAAGTGAAAAGCTAAAAGTGAAAAGTGAAGATGAGGAGGCGAGAAAACATAAAATGCGAAAAGCCAATAGCCAGATGCCAGCAGCCAACATAAACGACCCCTCCAACATTAGCTACAAATCAACAGGAAATGGACGCTCTTACATCGTCCCTTTCATTCTCGTCACCAGTCTATTCTTTTTGTGGGGGCTGGCGAATAGCCTCAATGGTACGCTCATCAAGCACTTCCAGACGGCGCTGCATCTTTCACGGGCGCAGGCCGGCATTGTGGATTCGGCTTTTTATATCGGATACTTCGTCATGGCTATACCTGCCGGATTTCTCCTCAACCGTGTCGGCTACAAGAAAGGCATCCTCATCGGCCTCCTGCTCTACGCAACGGGGGCCATTTTATTTTACCCGGCTGCTGAAGTAAGAATGTATGCCTTCTTCCTGATGGCCCTCTTCATCATTGCCTGCGGCCTTGCTTTCCTGGAGACTGCCGCCAATCCCTATGTGACGGTACTTGGTTCGCCGAGATGGGCGGAGGTGAGGATCAATTTCTCGCAGTTCTTCAACGGCCTTAGCACCATCTTCGCTCCTGTCATCGGGAGTATCTTCATCTTCTCTTCCACAGAATACACCAACGATCTGCTAAACGCCATGCCGGCAGATCAGGCCGAGGCCATCCGCATTGCCGAGGCACATTCCGTGCAGATGCCCTACCTGGCCCTGGCGGGAATCGTGCTCTTCGTGGCCATTCTTTTCTCACTGGTCCACATGCCGGAAATCTCCGATGCCTCCGAGACCCATGCCTCTATGAAAGGTATTTTCAAACACAAGCATTTGGTGGCAGGAATCATCGCACAGTTCTTCTATGTGGGGGCGCAGGCATCCATCTGGGGATACTTCATCGACATCAAACTTCACTTCGCCGCCAACGACCACCTGGAGATCGTAAAATTCTTCTACCGCATCACTGACGACATGACCCCCACGCAGATCGCCAGTTATCATGCCTCATTCGGATTCATTCTCTTTATGCTCGGCAGGTTTGTGGGAACGGGATTGCTCACCTTCTTCAGGGCCGAGCGACTGCTGTCTGCCTATGCCATCATCTGCTTTTCGCTTCTCGTCTTTGCATGGACCGGCGAGGGGATCCTTTCAGTGGTGGCCATCCTTGCTGTGTACTTCTTTATCTCCATCATGTTTCCCACCATCTTCGCGCTGAGCATCAAGAATCTCGGGAGTCAGGTCAAGCTTGGATCCTCGCTGGTCATCATGGCCATTGCCGGCGGCGCCGTGCTCCCTCCCCTCACCGGGCTCGTCTCCCAGACCGGCATGCAGAATGCGCTCATCGTTCCTGCCGCAGCGTTTTTGTTTATTCTGTATTTTGGAGTCAGGGGGTATAAGTTGGATGTTGAGGGTAGTGGTTCGTAGTACGAAGTTCTCAGTTCTCAGTTTTCAGTTATCTGAAATGGACAAATTATTCTGCGACCCCGCGTCTCTGCGGTAAATAAATATTTCTGTTGAAAATCAAACTTTTGTTGTCAATTTTAAGTTACTTACCCCTTGGAACAGGATTCATGTTCTGTACCATTATTATCTGAGTTGCTGCGCCATTTCCGGCGCTTCAGGACAAGTGTCGAGACCAAATAAGGTTAAGTCCTGAGCGAACATCGAGCGAAACCTGAGCGAAGAACGAGCGAAGAGCGAGCGAAAAGGCAGCGAAAATGCTATAGGCAAAGGATAGGGAAAGGATAGGGAAAGCCTAGGGAAAGGATAGGGAAAGCCTAGGGAAGGTATTACCAAAGGATAGTAGAGGAATTCTGAATGATGAACAGGGAATTTTGAATGTTGCATCGGACACCGATGCGTGATCCCAGTTAGTTAGAATGTATAGGCAGATCGGCAGGGTCTTTCAGCAAGGTGGTCAGTTCCAAATTGCCCTGTCCCGGGCCCGACCAGACATTTATCATGAGGTTTGGTAATACGTACTTGCAGATTATGCAAAGCAGTACGAATCTTTGTTTTAGAAAAACTCAATGACAGATTATAAGGACTATACGATCAAGGCCAGGGTGATAGATATTGAAACAATTGAGAGACTGTTGATTCAGATGAATGCCCGCTTCGTGGGACTAGACAAACAAATCGACTATTATTTCGAAACAGAGAATGGCAAACTGAAGTACCGGCAAGGCACCATTGAGAACCTGATCACACATTATAAGCGTGAATTCCGGGACGGCATTGAAAGGACCACAGTCTACCGTTATGATAAGAACCCATCACCCGATCAAATAGCCATACTAAAAGCAGACAAGAAACAAATCGGGATGACAGAGAAGGAAAGAAAGATATACTGGCTGGACAATGTGAAAATTCATCTGGATCGACTACCCAATGGAAAATGTTTTATCGAGATTGAAGCAATAGACAGAGAAAACAATTTCACAGATGAAGAGCTGAAAAGGCAGTGCATGCAAATCAAATCCAGGCTACATATACATGACAACGACCTTGTGAAGACAGGATATATGGGTTAAAACGACCTATAATGATCTCTATAAGGTTAACAATAGGATGAGTTGCGTCGCCACGTTCAGAAAGATCAACGGTCAATGGAAAATGAATTTTCTCCATTCGAGCATCCGCAAGTAGTCGGTTCCAGTCTGGTTTCTTATCCCGACATTCATCGTAGGGATTTCAGGTTTCTTGATGACCCCAATGGATACGGACTTGGCAAACCCGGAACTCTGAACCCTGAACCGAGAACCGTGAACCGTGAACTGAGAACTGAGAACTGAGTGAGAACCGCTCCCGCTGGCTCCACTCAACGTTTTTCCTGGCTTCCGGCAACGTCTTGCGAACGTCACGGAAACGGTGGCTGCAGCCTTGAACACACCACTGGTACGCCCCTCATACGCCGGCGGTGCGATGGTCATGCGCTCCCGAGGTTCA
>JBDHXU010000040.1:0-28663 GCA_039810905.1 Cyclobacteriaceae bacterium
GGTTACCCGGGTCACAAGGTCAGGGACAAGCACATTCAGTCATCTTCTCAGCTTTTTTTCAATGTCTTTCACGAATACGATTCCACCAACCTGCTTCTCATGCAGGCTTATGAAGAGATGATGGACTTCCAACTGGAGGAGGCCAGGCTGAGAAAATCGCTCGAGCGAATCCGGACACAAAAGATCATCATAAAAGAGCCTCAGGAACCCACGCCATTTGGATTTCCCATCATGGTCGACCGCCTCAGCCGGGACAGGCTCACCTCAGAAAAACTGGAGGACCGGATCAGGAAGATGACCCTGGTGAGCGCACAAGTGAAGACAAAGCGCTAGAGAATATTCCTGAACAGCAGAAAAAGTGACGCCGACATAATAATCACTACCGGCAATGTAAGGAACCAGGCAAGGAGGATATTCCTCACTGTATCAGGCTGCAGGTTCTTGATCCCCTTGCTGGCAACCATACTTCCTGCAACCCCTGATGACAACACATGGGTGGTGCTAACCGGAAGTCCGAAGTAGCTGGAGAGTCCGATGGTACTGGCGGCTACAAACTCTGCACTTGCACCCTGGGCATAACTGAGGTGTTCTTTGCCAATCTTTTCGCCGATCGTCTTCACAATGCGTTTCCATCCTATCATGGTGCCTAATCCCAGAGACAGTGAAATAAGAATGATCACCCATCCCGGTGAGTAATCGGTTGCCTTTCTGACACTTTTGAGATTGTCCTTCAGCACCGTGCGCTCCTCAGCGCTGATTCGAACTTCTTCCTTTTTCATGATATCGCCAATACTCTTGTCCATTACAAGAATATCTTTCCGCATATGGAAACGATCATCCTTGGGGACATCGTCAAAGGATTGGATGGAAGCGACAATCTTTTGAAGCTCAAGATTAAGGAACTTGCTGTCCTCCAGTTTCTTCTTGTCCGCATCAGACAAGGGCTGGGGATCAATATTGTTGATTACAGTCTCAATCCTCTTCAGGGGTTCAGAAAGCTTTTGAGGGTCATAGTGACTGTTGATGGCAAAATATCCAGGAACAATGCCAATAAGGATAAGCATGATCAGACCGACGCCCTTCTGACCATCATTCTGTCCGTGAAAGAAGCTGACCCCTGTGCACGTCAACAGAAGTGTTCCCCTGATCCAGGGAGGAGGAGGTGTATTCTTCTTTGGTTCTTTGAAAAGATCTTCCCCATAGTCTTTGCCTTTGGTTGAGACCCGCAGGAAGTACATTAAAATAATGGTCACCGCAAACCCGAACAGGGGAGAGATTAGCAGAGACAGACCGATTTCCTGAGCCTTGCCCCAGTTGACGGCGGCCGAAGTCGCTTCAGGCAAGAATGAATAAGCCAGACCTACACCCAAAATAGACCCGATGAGTGTATGCGAACTCGAACAGGGGATACCCAGGTACCAGGTCAACAGGTTCCAGAAGATGGCACTTAACAACAGGGCGGCAACCATGGAAATGCTATGGGCAATATTCTGATCGATCAATGATTCAACCGGGAGCAGATTGACGATTCCCATTGCCACGGCGATCCCTCCGTAAAACACACCCAGAGAATTCATGAACCCCGACCAGATTACGGCCACCCACGGCTTTAATGAATTCGTGTAAATGACTGTGGCAACAGCGTTGGCCGTGTCATGAAACCCGTTGACGAATTCAAATGAACACGCTGCAACCAGGCAGATGACAAGAAGAATGGTGTAGGAGAGTTCCAGTTCAAACATGGATGTTCAGATTAGCATAGGATTTGCAGGAACACCTGAAAATCCATATTTGGGAGGCCAAGGTAAACCAAGTTGCCTAGCCCCGTGTTAAGGCAATGTTAACAATTTTAATTGATCCAAAGCCCGGTCCTTCGACAGAAGGATAAAGCTCAGGTTATGTTCTTAGTTTTGCCATTGTGAGAGTCAGATTGGCAGATACAGATATGGTTTTGATGCCTGAGAAGGCCCTATGGCTCCCAGAGGACAGGATCCTTGTCATTGGAGACCTGCATTTTGGAAAAGCTAATCACTACCGGAGGGCTGGTTTGCCGGTCCCTACTTTGGCTGGCATTCGCAATGCCGAAAACCTGATAGAACTCCTCCGGAAAACTGATCCCCTCCGAACGATCTTCCTTGGGGACTTGTTCCATAGTCACTACAATGACGATTGGGAGGCGGTAGGACAGATAGTGCGCCATTTTCCTGCAACGCACTTTGAACTGGTGATTGGAAACCATGACATCATGAGTGAACAACAATATCTGAGGCAGGGAATTTCAGTAAGCCAGGAAACAAGGATTGGTGCGTTTCTTCTCACTCATGAGCCCATGAGTCATGATGAAGTTCCACGGGGTATCGTGAACGTCGCCGGCCATTTACATCCCGGAGCCAGATTGGAGGGAAGGGGCAAGCAATCAATGGTTTTGCCCTGCTTCTGGCAAAGGGACAGACAGTTAATTCTGCCTGCTTTTGGTTCGCTTACTGGCCTCGGCACCATACTTCCTTCCCCTAATGACATCGTTTATCTCGTAGCCGATGGAAAAGTGCTGGTTTGGGATATCCTGAAAATGTCTCAGCTTCAATGAAAACAGCGGTTATAATTCTCTCGGTTTGGCTGGCATCGCAGCAGGTGATGGCACAGGATACGCTTTCGGTATCCCTCACTTTCACTGGCGACATCATGCAGCATGACACCCAGATATACGGGGCGTTTGATCCGCTCACAGCGCGATATGACTACAAACCCTGCTTTGAGAAGATCAGGTCGGAACTTTCCGAGGCAGACCTTACAATTGGTAATCTCGAACTTACGCTTGGGGGACCTCCGTACAAAGGTTATCCTCAGTTTAGCGCTCCGGATGAGCTACTGGAAGGATTGAAATATGCCGGCTATGATGTACTCGTCACTGCCAATAATCATTCAGTGGACCGTGGCAAAAAGGGACTGGAGCGAACCGTTCACCTTCTAGACAGTGCAGGGTTCCAGCATACTGGTACCTTTCGTGATACTTTGGAGTGGCTCAACGAGTATCCCCTTGTGCTCAGGGCCAGGGGGTTCAGCTTCTCCCTGCTGAACTATACATATGGCACTAACGGGCTGAAAGTGTACCCTCCCAACATTGTCAACCGGATCGACAGAAGACAGATCAGGAAGGATCTTGAAAAAGCGAAGAGCCAGGGAAGTGATGCGATCATCGTGTTCATGCATTGGGGTCTGGAATACAAGAGCCTTCCCGACAGTTCACAGCAAAACCTTGCCGATTTTTGTTTCAGGAATGGTGCTAAGATGGTCATCGGTGCTCATCCGCATGTGCTTCAGCCGATGGAGTGGAGGAAGGAATCCGATCAGCTTGTAGCCTATTCACTTGGCAATTTTGTCTCTGCACAATATGATCGCTACAAGAATGGAGGCGCCATACTGCATGTCACACTGAAAAAGCCTGCCGGAGGAACTGCGGCCAGCATTGCGGATGTGTCTTATTCATTGGAATATGTGTATCGCGCAGCAAACCAGCGGATGACTTATCATATCCTTCCTGTACATCAATTTGAGAATGATACGACGTTTGTGCGAAGGAAGGCCGCGCATGATTATATGATTCAGTTCAGGGATGATTCAAGACTTCTCCTCGGGCGGGAGAACAAGAATGTCCGTGAGAGAAATTACCTGGCACAACCCTCTCAGGCCAGTGGCAGACCCTGAAAGATTTATCTGCGTCTGGTGGATCTCCCGGTTTTGAACATGATGCCAATTGAGAATTCCAATCCACTGAAGTCTACTTTAGCATCTTTATAGCTGGCCTGGATAGTCTGGTTGGTACCACCCAGGGTACCCCCGGAGTAACTTCCAGTGAGCGGGATGGAGGATTGGCCTACCAGGTAGTTGGTCTCAACGGATATACCCCATTGGCTGGTCACGTCAAAGCTGACTTCCACGCCGCCATGGTAGCCGAAGCCGGGGTGATTCTCGAAACTGAACTGAGAATTCACTACATCCCAACCTTGATATTCCCTTATTGCGCGGTCGAGATTGCCATAATTGATATGTTGATCAAAGGCGTAAAAGAAGAAGCCCCCAGCTTTGAGGTCAACCTCAACTCCTTTGCCTTTCATGGCAAAAACGAGTTCGGCAGGAACAAAGATGGTGAAGTTGGGGCCTGTCAGCGGAGACTGGCTGTCAAATGGCAGATCTTTCATGCTGAGGCCTGACATGCGGTACAGGGAAGCGCCGGTTTCTATCGAGAAGCTCCGACTCAGGTCGACTCCGATGCCCCGAATTGAAAATGGACTGATGGGAGTGGAGAAATACCCATTGCGCGGAACGAAATAAGAAAAGGAAAGCCCCACACTTTGACCGTGTACTCCGTTCCAGGCAAGAGTGGCGACCAGGAGGGTGAAGTAGTACCGCTTCATAAATCAATATTTACAGTCCAAGATACTTGTTTGATTCCACCGGAATAAAATCATGCGGGATCTGGACGAATGACACTATTTTTGTTAGCATGAAGAGATATTCGTTACTACTGGTTACAGCATTGCTTGCTGCCTGCAGTTCACGGCCCGTGCCTGCCGACCTTATCATTTCCGGCGGTCCGATTTATACCATGAACACCTCATCACCATCGGCCGAAGCAGTCGCGGTCCGGGGTGACACAATCGTGTTTGTGGGTTCCTCCAAAGAAGCAGAAGAATTCAGGGGGAAAGAGACGAGGCAAATTGATCTGAAAGGCAATACGCTTACGCCAGGATTCATTGAAACTCACGGTCACTTCATGGGATTGGGCTACAGTGAAATGAATCTTGACCTGATGTCAGTGAAAAGTTATGAAGAACTGGTGGAGAAGGTGAAAGATGCGGTAGCCAAGGCCAAACCTGGTCAATGGATTCTTGGCCGTGGTTGGCACCAGGATAAGTGGGACGTAAAACCTCAGAAGATGGTGAAAGGCTTTCAAACCCATGAAAAGCTTAGCGCCGTCTCACCGGACAACCCGGTATTTCTGCGGCATGCGAGCGGGCATGCAGGATTTGCCAACGCCAAAGCCATGCAGATGGCTGGTGTAAATCAGCTGTCAGTTGAAAAACTTACCGCAAACATGGGTGAGGGTGGAGAGATCATCAGAGATGACCTGGGCAATCCCACAGGTATATTCAATGAACGGGCACAAGGGTTGATCGCGAGCATCATTCCCGACAACACACCGGAATCTGACCGACAGGCTTTCCAGTTAGCCATGGATGCGTGTGCCAGGAACGGGATTACAAGTTTTCATGATGCAGGGGCGCCGCGCGAGAACATCGAGTTGTTCCATCAGATGCGGAAAGAGGGACAGTTGAAAGCCCGGTTGTATGTGATGATTACCGGGTGGGATCGCAAGCTTATACGGGAGTGGTATAAGAAAGGCCCAGAGATAGACCCAAGGGGGGTAACCGTCCGCAGCATCAAGTTGAACTGCGACGGGGCCCTTGGCTCACGTGGTGCCTGGCTATTGGAACCCTATACCGACAGGCCTGATTTCTACGGAATGGCTACCCTGCCCATGGACACGGTTCTTCGTACCTCACTTGACGGATTAAAGAATGGATTTCAGGTATGTTCACACGCTATCGGAGACCGTGCCAATAGGGAAATACTGGACCGGTACGAGGCGGCCTTTAGAGAGTTCCCGGAAATAAAAGATCATCGCTTTCGCATAGAACATGCGCAACACTTGCATCCCACGGATATACCAAGGTTTGGTAAACTGGGTGTCATTGCCGCCATGCAGGCCATTCACCTTTCGTCAGACAGACCATGGGCGATTGAGCGGTTGGGTGAGAAGAGGATAAAGGAAGGTGCCTACATGTGGCAGTCGCTCCTGAAGACAGGAGCAAAGGTCATCAACGGATCAGATGTTCCGGTGGAACCGATTAATCCGGTTGCGTCTTTCTATGCCTCGGTGACGAGAAAAACACTGGAAGGCAAACCGGAAGGTGGCTATGAGCCTGAAGAAAAAATGACGCGCGAACAGGCATTGCGATCTTATACACTGGATGCTGCCTTCGGTGCTTTTGAAGAAAAATGGAAGGGATCAATCGAAACGGGCAAACTTGCAGACTTCACGGTTTTTTCAAAGGATATTATGACCGTCGATGAAAAGGATTTACTGTCAACCGAAATAGTGATGACCCTGGTTGGAGGCAAAACGACATACGAGAAAAAATAAAGTCATCCTTGTGGGGATGACTTTGACAATGTTTCTTTTGAAACTTGATTACTTGCGCAAAAATTTGTGGGCTCTTGCGATCAGTGCCTTCCGGTCTGATGTAATGGTAGGATCACTGTATATCTTGCTGGAGAGTTCGGCAACGACCGCCTTCTTGTATCCAAGTTTTTCAGCCACTTCTTCGCAGAAGTGAATTTCGCTTTTAAAGACCTGACCATCGCTTTTCATGAGTTGAATCAGGTGGTAAAGATTTTCGAACTTCTGATCTTCTGTGAGTTTGGACAAGTCACCGATTGGCTTGGGGCTTTTAAGCATCGTATCAATCTCTTCCTTGGTCAACCCATTGGCCTTGCCGATCATATGAATGGTCTTAGCCTCCTTTTCTCCTACGGACTTGTCGCTCGCAGCCAGGTTTATCAACATGTTGAGCTGTTCTTTGATCATAGAGTGGTTATTTTTGTCTCAAATTTAAGGCTTGACTGTATCGAAATTACACAAAAAATGGCCTATTTCTTACATCTCGTCGTTAAAATTGCCAGAAACTGTTCTATTGCCGTGCAACCTTGCAAAAGACCGGATGTCATTAGTGCAAATTCCCTAAAATGAAAAGCAAAGTAATCTTAGTCATTGCCTTTTTTCTGCTCAGGACTGCGCTGGCCCAGCAGAGTGAAGTAAGAAGCCTCGGTTCATTCAGGGGAATCAAAGCTGGCCAGGCCATTGATGTTTATCTGAAGAAAGGCGACAAGGAAAGTGCCAAGGTGGAGGTGTCTGGCGTCTCCTTGTCAGACGTACTCACTGACGTGTCAGGAGGCTACCTGAAAATCCATATGAATGACGGTAACTACAGGGGCCGGAGGGATGTAAAGGTATATGTGACCTATGTTGAACTCGACAAGGTCTCAGCCAGTTCAGCCTCGAATGTCTTTTCTGATGGCCCTATCAAGGCAGGAAACATGGAAATTCATGCCAGTAGCGCAGCCAATGTGGAGATTTCGCTTGATGCAGGAGCGCTGACTGTTCATGCGTCAAGCGCCGGTGATGTAATGCTGGAGGGGAAAGCCAAGTCCATCGAGGCCGAGGCCAGCAGCGCAGGCGAGATCGACGCCTACAATCTGACGGTTGAAACTGCGGGAGCGGAGGCCAGCAGTGCGGGCAGTATCAAATTGAACGTGGCAAACGAACTGGAAGCCCATGCCAGCAGCGGCGGCAGCATTCGCTATCGCGGCAATCCCAGTAAAACCAATACAAATTCCAGCAGTGGTGGTTCAGTGAAGAAGTCCAGCTGATACCTGCCGGCTGCCTTAAATTTGCTTTCCGAAAATTCCCGACCTTTGGCTCATGCTATCAGGTTATCAGGGAAGTGAGAGGCTGCTGCTGATCTTTTCAATAATTCTCTTCAGGTACCTCATCCTGGCATCGTTAGCTTATCTGGTTTTCTATGTTATCCGTCGGCGAGCGATCTTCTTCAGGAAAATTCAAAGGTCACTTCCCTTGTTCAATGATTACAAAAGGGAAGTATTGTATTCATTCAGTACTGCAGTCATATTTTCGGTAATGGGTTATCTATTCTTTTTTGGTCCCTTGTCGGGATACACCCACGTTTATAGAGAGATTAGCCGGTTTGGATGGGGGTATTTCACCTTCTCTATCCTGTTGACGCTCGTGGTCCATGATACATACTTCTACTGGACCCACCGCTGGATGCACCGGCCTGCGGTATTCAGATACCTTCACAAGGTTCATCACTTGTCCACCAATCCGTCACCCTGGGCGGCAATGGCTTTTCACCCGCTTGAAGCGATTGTGGAATTCGGAATCGTTGCCTTGGTGCCATTTCTTTACCCTATTCATCCGCTGGCAATAGCGGTATTTCTTCTGATCATGATGATCTATAATGTATATGGTCATCTGGGTTACGAATTATATCCCAGGAGCTTCTCCAGGAGCAGGGTAGGAAGATGGATCAATACTTCCGTAAGTCACAACCAGCATCATGAGTACTTTACCGGCAACTATGGATTATACTTTCTATGGTGGGATCGCTGGATGGGTACGATCAGGGAAGACTACGATTCTGCATTTGAGGAAGTCACTTCACGACGAAGGCCGTCGGAAGTCGCTTAGCTTGTTGCATCTTCCTCCAGGCTCCATCCATAGTGCCGGAAGACCTGTATCATGATGAGCATTCCTATACACCCCAAGGTAATGCCGGCGGCGATATCTGTAAAGTTGTGCACACCCAGGATAATTCTTGAGAACATAATCAGAAGGGCCCAGATTACCGAAAGTAAGGCAGCCATCGATGTCCGGAAGAGAATCAGGGTAAATCCCAATGCTGCCGCCGTGGCTTCAGCTGTATGCCCGGAAGGAAATGAATTACTCCCCCCCACACTCCACTGTGTGATTCTGGTATCAACTTCGTAGGGGCGAGGCTCCTTGAAAGTCCGTTTGATCACCGCGCCTATGCTTCCCGCAAGCGCAATGCTTAACAAGATGACCAACCCTTTTCGGGCCATGACCTTCCTTTTGCGCAGAAGCCCTGAAAAAAGAAAAAATGCTGGTATGGTCAGACTTACAAAGCTGATGGAATTGGAAACAAACTGAAAGAACCTGACCCATGCTGGCGATAAGCCATGTTGAAGTGCTGCTATAGCATCCTGCTCCATCAGCTTGAATGATGAATTCCTGATCAGCAGGAGCGCAATCAACAAAATGATCAGCAGCCCAAGTTTGAGCCAAAATTGTTTACCCGAAATCATGCGGCGCAAAAATAGAGAAAGACGAATCAAAGACTACCCCATGACTTTGAGCGGTATGACCCGGTTCTAATGAAACTACGTTGTTTTTTTAAATATGAGGGTCAAAAAAGACCTACCTGAATCAAAATTCGTATAGATTTGCCGCCAATCAGTCCAAAAACCACTACAACTATGGCAATTTTACGTTTCGAAGCACTTAAGAAATTGCATGAACGGAATGCTGTAACCGTCTCTTCTCCAAGCCCTAAAGTCTCTGATTTCTTTGGAGAGAACGTTTTCGGAACCGAGTCCATGCGCGCCTCCCTGGCACCTGCGGTGTTCAAGAAGGTGACATCAGCAATCAAAAATCATGAGAAGATTGACGAAGTGACGGCCGATGCGGTCGCCTCTGCTGCAAAGGCATGGGCCATGAACAAAGGTGCAACGCACTTTACCCACTGGTTTCAGCCAATGACCGGTGGCACGGCGGAAAAGCATGACTCCTTCTTTGATGCCCTGGCCGGCATTGAGAAATTCAAAGGGAGCGAGCTTGTACAGCAGGAACCTGACGCATCAAGTTTCCCCAGCGGGGGCATCAGAAGCACTTTTGAAGCCCGTGGCTACACTGCATGGGATCCGACCTCACCGATGTTCCTCTACGGAAAGACCCTGTGTATCCCCACCATCTTTGTATCCTATACCGGCGAAACATTGGATGCCAAATCACCCCTTTTGAAGGCACTGAAATCAGTGGATGTGTCCGCTACCCGCGTTTGTCAGCTCTTTGACAAGGATATCCAGCATGTAATAGCCTCTCTGGGACCGGAGCAAGAGTACTTCGTCGTGGATGAGGCATTGTTTACTGCGCGTCCTGACCTCGTGATGGCGGGCAGAACCGTCTTTGGACATGCACCCGCGAGAGGTCAGCAGATGGAAGACCACTATTTCGGTTCTATCCCTTCACGGGTCTATGATTTCATGAAGGATTTCGAATTTGAGTGTTGGAAACTCGGCATTCCTGTCCGAACACGCCACAATGAAGTAGCACCCAGCCAGTTCGAAGTTGCACCTCTTTTTGAAGAAGTAAATGTGGCTAATGATCACAACCAGCTGATGATGGATGTGATGGGCCGGGTGGCGGAAAGGCACAATCTGAAGGTCCTTTTTCATGAAAAGCCGTTTGCAGGCCTGAATGGAAGCGGAAAGCACAATAACTGGTCGCTGATTACGGACAGTGGTATAAACCTGTATGCGCCGTCGAGCAGCGCACGCGACAACTTATTGTTTCTGACTTTCTTTGTGAACACCATCAAAGCGGTGCATCAGTATGCTGATCTCCTCCGCGCAAGCATTGCCACGGCTGCCAACGACTTCCGTCTAGGCGCCAATGAAGCACCCCCTGCTATCATGTCCGTCTTCATCGGTGCACAAATGACGGCCGTTCTGGATGAGATGGAAAAGAAGGGAAATGTGAAGATCGAGAAGGGTGATAACATGTACATGAAACTGGGAATAGACCAGATTCCTGAGATCATCCTGGATGCCACGGACCGCAACCGGACTTCGCCGTTCGCATTTACCGGAAACAAATTTGAATTCCGTGCAGTAGGAGCCAGCGACAACTGTGCTACGCCGATGGCTGTATTGAATTTGATTGTGGCTGAACAGCTGGATCAGTTCTATGAAGCGGTATCCAAGGAGATGGAGAAAGGCGCTGAAAAGAGGCTTGCCATCGTCACTGTGCTGCGAAAGTACATCAAGGAGTCGAAGGATATTCGCTTTGAAGGCGATGGCTACAGCGAGGACTGGGTGAAAGAGGCTGCCCGCCGCGGTATGAAGAACATCAAGAACATGCCTCGTGCCATCGAAGCTTACCTCTCCAAGGATAGCGTCAAGCTTTTTGAGAAACATGGAGTGATGAGTCATAAGGAACTTGAGGCCCGCAACGAGATCAGGCTGGAAGCCTACATCAAGCGGGTGCAGATTGAGGCCAGGGTCATCGGCGACCTCGCCATGAACCACATCATTCCCACAGCTATAGCTTATCAGAACAAGCTCATCCAAAATGCCAATGGTTTGAAAGGGCTGGGTGTAGACAATAAAGCCGTGATTCAGACGATCAAGGAAATCTCCGGTCATATCGATACTATCAAGAATGGCGTTCGTCAGATGATTGAAGAAAGAAAGCGCATCAACAAGATCACTGATACGCACAAGCGGGCATTCGCCTACTGCGATGACATCAAGGAAAAGTACTTCGATGACATTCGCGATGCAGTGGACAAACTGGAATTGCTTGTGGACGATGAGGACTGGCCGTTGGTAAAATACAGGGAAATGCTGTTCCTGCGCTGACGGCGGTTTTGGACTGAACAAAAAGGCAGTGGTGACCCCACTGCCTTTTTGTTATAGTGAACGGTCTTTGAGCCCATCCTCAATCGGCTTACCTTGTGGCAAAACTGTTCGTCATGAGATCCCTTTTTGCAATCATTCTGTTCCATTTATGCCTATTGCCTTTACAGGCGCAAAAGAAACCGACTGCTGAGATCGAACGGATGATCACGAAGGGGGAAATAGAGGGCCCCTTAACCTTTCTGTCAGCAGACGAAATGAAGGGAAGGGACACGGGTTCACCTGAACTTGACATTGCCGCCAACTATATCGCATCCCGATTCCGTGAATTTGGATTGAAAACCCTGGAAGGTGCGCCGCAATATTTGCAACCGGTGGAACTTTTGAAGTCCGGCGCATTGGCAGATGGTTCACTCACTTTAATTCAGGATAAACTCGGCTACAAGGATGATTTCGTAGTGCTTAATGGAAACCCGCTCGAATGGTCAGGTGAAATTGTTTACATAGGCTATGGTGCTCCGGAAGAAGTGCCGGCAGATATCAGGGGGAAGCTTGTCGTTTCTTTGGCCGGATCAAAAGACTCGAAGAATGTTCAGGAGATATTCATGGCCTCCACACAAAAATATGATCGAATTTCTGCTGCAGGTGCCGCCGCACTCGTAGAATACTTTGTGACTGCACCCTTCCCATGGCCTGCGCTTGTCAACTACTTCTCAGGCGCTACCCGGTTTGAAGTGAAGAAAGGGGAGAGTACCATACCACACCTATGGATGAAGGACAAGGATGTGGCGAGTATGAAGGAATTGAAGTCCGGGAAATCTGTTTCGGGCACACTGACGATCAAGGGTGAGAAGCCAAAGCTTATTCCAGCGAAGAATGTGGCCGGCTGGGTGGAAGGAACCGATCCAAAACTTAAGAATGAATTCCTGGTCGTTTCTGCCCACTATGATCATGTGGGCGTCGGTGCAAAGAAGGGGCAGGATTCTATTTATAACGGTGCCCGCGATAACGCCCTGGGCACTGTAGCAATGATGTCTGCTGCCCGGTACTTTGCAAAGTATCCCGCGAAAAGGTCAATTCTATTCATTGCCCTGACCGGTGAAGAAAAGGGTCTGCTGGGCAGTGCCTGGTATGCGGACCACCCGCTGGTACCTTTAAAGCAGACGGTCTTTAATATGGATTGTGACGGTGCCGGCTATAATGACAAGACCGTAGTAACCATTATTGGATTGGAGAAAACTGACGTGCATCCACAGATGGATAAAGCCTGTGGCGCATTTGGCTTGAAGGCGGCCCTGGACCCTGTGCCGGAACAAAGCCTTTATGAAAGATCAGACAACTACAACTTTGCCAGAAAAGGAGTGCCTGCCATAGATTTTGCTCCGGGAATAAAGGCATTTGACGCTGAGTTGATGCAGTATTATCACCAACCGGCGGATGAGGTAAGCAGCCTGGACTTTGATTACCTTTTGAAATTCTACCGTTCGTTCATTTACGCCAACTTTCTTATATCCAATCAGGTCAATCCTCCTTTTTGGAAAGTGGGTGATAAATACGAGCCCGCAGGTAAGGCCCTTTATGGGAAGCCGTGAAAAGTGGATTACGTCCTTCTGACCGTTGCCTCCTCCAAATCAAGCTCGTATTCTATTTTTCTTAGAATTTCGTCGCTGAATTCATTGTTTCTCCGGAATTGTTTGATCTCTTTTCTCTCGAAGTTGATCATCTGCACCTGTATCCGGTTAAACTCATGAAAGACGGCCTCTGAATGTCCCCTCAGATCGGCTGTCAGCATTCGCTTGTTGATATGATCGATGCGCTTCTCGTATTTCGTTTTGATGTGGTGCAAGGCATCGCGGGTGGCGTCTTCCTGGGCGTAGTTGGATTCAATATGCTCAATGGCTTTATAGGAGAGTAGAGTCCTGAGTTTCTGCTCTTCCTCTTCCAGCCGGTCCAGGTCGGGGATCTTGAATAATCGTATAATCAAAGGAAGCGTGAGTCCCTGTACGACCAGGGTCATAAGGATGACGCAAAATGTTATGAAGAGAATCATGCTCCTGAAGGGGAACGGGTCTCCGCTGGCAAGGGAAAGCGGGAGTGACAGTGCCGCAGCAAGTGAGACCACACCACGCATGCCACTCCAGCCGGCAAGTACGACTACCTTCCAGTGAGGGCTTGTCTCCGTATTTCTGATTCTTTTGGAAAGGATTCTGGGGAGGTAGGCACCTGGAAACATCCAGGTCATACGGATGACAATCACAAGTACACTAAATCCGATGCCCAGCAAGATGGCCTCAGATAAAGTGAAACCATCCAGATCTTTGATGATCTGTGGCAACTGTAGTCCGATCAGGATGAATACCACGCCATTGAGAATGAAGGTGAGCGCTTCCCATACGTTGATGGCCTGGATTCGGGTGCGATAATCAAAGATCTCGTCTGAGCGCCAGGAAAGGAAAAGCCCGGCGGTTACAACGGACAAAACGCCGGAATAATGAAAGTACTCCGCTGCCAGATAACAGATGTAAGGTGAGATAAGTGTAAGGGCCGTATCCACACTGGGTGAGGTGGGCAGGAAACGGTGAATGACATAGAGGACGTGTGCAACGGCCAACCCGATGAGAATACCCATGATCGAGACAACAACAAACTGTCCGGTGGCCTGTGACAATGAAAATGTTCCCGTGGTGATGGCTGCAATGGCAAACCGGTAAATGATCAAACTGGATGCGTCGTTGATAAGGCTTTCTCCTTCCAGGATCGTTGACAGCCGCCTCGGTACTTTCAGGCTCTGCATGACCGACGTCGCTGCAACCGCATCGGGAGGCGAGATGATGCCGCCAAGCAGGAACCCCAGCGCCAGCGTGAACCCAGGCATAACATGAACAGAAATGAACGCCACGACGGTTGAGGTAAAAATAACAAGTCCGAAGGCAAGCAGTAATATCGAGCGTTTCCATTTCCAGAATTCCTTCCATGCCGTTTGCCAGGCGGCTGCATACAGAAGGGGTGGCAGAAAGATGAAGAAGACCACATCCGGATTCATTTCGATGACGGGCATGCCGGGAATGAGCCAGATAACCAGGCCTGCCAGCACCAGCAATACAGGATATGATACCCTGATCTTTTCAGCCAGTACATGCAACAGGATTACAAAAGTGAGCAGAGAAAGGAATACAATCAGTTGTCCGGTCATTCAATTTGATTTAGTTCTTAATTCCCTTAGCATATCCACGACGGCTTGTTGAATAAGCTCAGGGTTTGTCCATGGTACAAAATGATTCATGCCGCCTTTCATGCGTACATCGACTTTGGAATGCGACATCATTCTGCGTGCGAAGTCCGCATTGCCGGGCGGCACAAGTTCATCCTTGTCCCCCTGAATAACAATGGTCGGTTTGGTGATGTTTTTCCAGAGAGGAAGCATTTCCTGCAATTCAGGCTTAAGATGATAAATCTCATCGTTGGATGCTCTGATTGACCTGGGCAATATCCACCTCAGAAAAGGAGTGGCGAAGGGATACCTGAACCATTCGTTGGGTTCGAGGTCGGGGTCAATGCTTGGCGCCACCATGATAAGACCATCAATCAGCTGAGGGTAGTCCATGGCCATCCGTGCAATGAGCGGCCCCCCAAGCGAGTGGCCGACCAGTATGACCGGACCACGCGCATGTGCCTGGAGGACTGGTTTCAGCAGTGCCGCCTGCCTGGACAAAGACGGTTCGGCTAATCCAAAGTTACTTGAACCAAATCCGGGACGATCGACCGAAATCAGCTGAGCCTTGGTCACCAGCGTCGTGTCACCCATGAACCGGATGAAGTCACCAAGGGAGCCCGGGGAACCATGAACGAAAACGATGAGCGGGAGGCTGTCACTTCCAACTGTGAGGTAGTTGATCACGCGATACCCTTCCCTGATCTGGTGGAGGGTTCCCTTGTATGGTTTGTCTTTGAAATATGCCTCAAGTTCCGATTTGCTCATCCGGAACTGCATGCAGCCATCCAACAGAAAAGTCATGGCCACTACAGAAATGAACAGCCAAAAGAGTGGGCGCCATTTTTTCCACGCTGACGTCCGCGCCATGAGATCAGAGGTTGAGGATCTTACGGTATTGGGGGAGATTGTTCAGCACTTCCAGCGACTTCCTGATTTCTTCATCCTGTTTGAAGGAGACTTCCACTTCACCCTTTTCAAAATAGTAACGTGAAACAATATCCTCTTCCAGCAAAGACTTGATTTGAACCTTGTAGGTGATCAGGTCGTTCTTGCGGTTTTCGTTTATCCTCGACTGGATCTGGTCAATCGACCCTTTCAGATCATCATAGAATCTTTCTGCCTTTGCTTCGCGGATAAGTTGCCCCAGTTGAATTTCTGCAGGCGACCGGTAGTTGTATTTCTTGTCTTTCATCCACTGAACAAACTCATTGTATTCTGCATCAGTCAGTGAAAATTCACGAGCTGCAGGAATGTTCGGATGGCGGGCGGCGTACTGAGTTGCATAGTCGAAAATGAATCCTGCAGAATATAACACCTGAGTGATGGAGGAAGCTTCAGGGGCGGGAACAGAGATATCCGGATCAATGCCGCCGCCGTCATATACTGTCCTGCCGTGCGTGGTCTTGAATGCCTTCTTGAGAGAATCCGGTATCGATCCCACACTGCCGTCTTCCCGTCGGTGCTCATAGTCGAGTACCTGGATGCAGCGGCCCGTTGGGGTATAATACTTGGCAGTCGTGATTTTAACCTGGCTGTTGTAGCTCAATGGTGTGCTTACCTGCACGAGCCCTTTGCCATATGATTTTTCACCAATCACCACTGCGCGGTCATAGTCTTGTAAGGTTCCTGCGACAATCTCAGAGGCAGATGCGCTGCCACGGTTGATCAGCACCGCAACCGGGAGGTCGAGGTCGACCGGGGCAGCAGGCGTTTCATAATTCTTGTTGCTTTCTGCTCTCTTGCCCCGGGTGCTCACCACCTGCTTTCCCTTGGGGAGAAATATGTTACAGATATTAACAGCCTCATCCAGTAGCCCTCCCGGGTTGCCTCTCAGATCGAGTATAATTCCTTGCGCCCCTTTTTCTTTAAGTGCGGTGACGGCGTTCTTCACGCCCTTGCCTGCTTCCATCGTAAAGTCGGTCAGTTGCACGTAGCCAATGGTAGGTGAGACCATTCCAAAGTAGGGGACATTATTGACCTTGATCTGTTCCCTCTTGAAGGACAAGGCAATCGGATCTTTTACCCCATATCGCTTCACGGTGAGTGTAACGGTGGTGCCTACCTGTCCCCTCATCAGGAGGTTGGCTTCTTCCATCGTGATTCTCGACAGTTCGACCTCATCCATTTTGATGATTTCATCACCGATTTTCAGTCCTCCTTTGCTGGCGGGAAAACCATCATAAACCATCGTGACTACCGTCCTTTTGCCGATTTCACGGGTAACCGCGCCTATGCCTCCATACTGGCCGGTTTTGTACATGGTCTGGAAGTTCTCGATCTCGTCTTCCGGAATGTAATTGGTGTAGGGATCAAGGGAACCCAACATCGCATCAATGCCGGTGCGTACCAGTTTGTTTGGGTTGATGTCGTCAACGTAATACGTGTTGACTTCCTTGAACAAAGCTGCAAAAATCTCCAGGTTGCGTGCGATCTCGAAATACCGGTCGGCAGGGGGAGTGAATGAGAAAAGAGTGATTCCCAACGCCAGCGCAACCAGACCCAACACGAATTTCTTCATTACGAAAGTTAGTAAGTATTATGCAAACGGAGGACTGATGCCAAAAGTTCGAAAATCCCTGCAGGGATAACGCCAAATACCATCAGGTGTTGGGTGTATTAGAATTTATCCGGGATCTGAATAATCCGGACAACAATTTCATGGGGATCCCCGTCTTTGTCCAGCAGGCTGAATTTTACCATCGGGTTGTCCCGCTTTATATTACTTTCCACGTTCACCACCTTATTATCCTGGAGATGCTTCTGTATGTCTTGCTGCAGGATAAAGAGCGCGTTTGCGAAGTCAACTTCCAGTGGACTGGGGTTGTAATCTGCAGTCTTCATATGCTTCCTCGTTTACCAGCGGATCAATGCGGAGGCCCATGTGAAGCCGCTGCCAAATGCCGCCAGACAAATTACGTCATTTTCTTTCACTCTGCCCTCGGCCCAGGCTTCACTGAGTGCAATGGGAATGGAAGCCGCAGTCGTGTTGCCGTAGCGCATGATGTTGTTGTAAACCTGGTCATCGCGCAAGGCCATCTTTTCCTGAATAAACTGACTGATCCTGAGGTTGGCCTGGTGGGGAACCAGCAAACTGATTTCCTCTTTCGACATGTGGTTGGCCTTCAGTGCCTCGTTGATGACCTCCATAAACCGGACGACGGCATGCTTGAAAACCTGGTTGCCATTCATTACCACTTTGTAAGTAGTGGTGTCGAGAATCTGCTCCGGTTGCCGCTCTTCACGGGGTCTGCTGCTGCCCGGGTCTTTCACATACAATTCTTCGGCAAATCTGCCGTCTGAATGGAGGTGGGTGGATAGGAGGCCGGGCTTCTCTGATGGAACCAGGACCGCCGCGCCGGCACCGTCTCCGAAAATGACTGATACATTTCGTCCTCTAGTGGTGACATCCAGCGCGGTTGATTGTATTTCAGCCCCGATGACAAGAACGTTTTTATACATGCCTGACTTGATGAACTGATCCGCAGTACTGAGGGCATAGATGAACCCGGAGCAGGCGTTTCGAATGTCCATGGCCGCAATGCCTTCCAGTCCCAGTTCGCGCTGAAGCAGCACACCTGATCCGGGGAAAAAGTAATCAGGTGTGATGGTGGCAAATACAATAAAGTCAATATCCTTTTCAGTCATGTGGGCCCGTTGAAGTGCCATCCGCGTGGCTTTGGCCGCCATTCCTGCGACGGTTTCCTTAGTCGGGTCCACCCACCGCCGTTCGCGAATTCCGGTACGTTCTATGATCCAGTCATTGGTGGTATCCATCACGGATGTGAGGTACTCATTGGTTATTACATTATCCGGCACATAATGACCCAACCCTGCTATTCTTGAATACGGCATAAGGGAATTCTTAATGAACGGACCGCTAAAATAGCGAATTGCTGCTGAATGCTGGGAGATGATATTTGGCGTGAATGCAACCTTCCGGAATTTTGCTATCTTTTGAAAATGAAGGCGGCATTAACCATAGCGTTCCTTCTTTTACTTCCTTTTGTAACGGTTGCCCAGGTGATGCTCCGTAATGAGTTCATTATCGGGAAGGACCGCAAGATTCGCAATAAGGGATTGTCAATCGTGGCCATTAACCTGGATCGACATGCCAACCTTAACATGCTCGTAAACGGCAGAGGAGGCAAATCACTTGTAATTGACGTGCAGGCGATCCGGAATCCAAGAAGCAATTATACGTATCAGGAACTGGCCACACGGATTTATACTCCCGGTGCTTCCTATCGGCCCATGCAGGAACCCGTTCCGGTGCTTCTTCTTCAAGAGCCCCCCAGGGTCAAATTCCCGAGGCGATATACCTATAGCAGATACGGAATGATCAAAGGACTACATTCACAATCTTTCCTGGAACGATAATCACCTTCTTGGGTGGCTTGCCTTCACTCCACTTCTTCACAATCTCAGATGCCAGGACCATTTTCTCGATGTCATCTTTCGGCATGTCAAGTGCGAACTCCATAGTAGCCCGCACCTTGCCATTGATGGAAATGGGGTAGGCGTGAGCGGTTACCTGCAGATGGCGCTCGTCGTATTCAGGAAACCTTGCACCCACAACCATTTCGGTGTAACCCAGCAAGGACCACAATTCTTCTGCAATGTGCGGCGCAAAAGGTGCAAGGGCAACGACCAGAGGTTCCAATACGCTTCGCTTGTTGCACTTCAATGCAGTCAACTCATTCACGCAAATCATGAATTCACTCACGCAAGTGTTGAAGGAATAATTCTCAATGTCCAGTGAGATCTTCTTCAATGTCTTGTGGAGCACACGGTGTTCATCTGGTGTCGGCGCATCGGGAGTGACCCCGAACTTTCCGTTGCCATCATGAAAGAGGTTCCAGAATCGTTTGAGAAATTTATATACGCCATCTATACCATTGGTATTCCACGGTTTGGATTGCTCCAGCGGGCCAAGGAACATTTCATACATGCGAAGGGTATCAGCACCGTATTTTTCAATGATGTCGTCTGGATTTACCACGTTATACTTGGACTTAGACATCTTTTCTATTGCTGACCCGCAAAGATATTTGCCTTCTTCAAGTACAAATTGCGCGTCGGTGAAATCAGGACGCCATTTGCGGAAGGCATCGGTATCGAGTTCAAGGCCATTCACGATGTTGATATCCACATGGAGGGGATCTGTTTCGTATTTGTCCTTGAGACCTGCCGACACAAATTGATTTGTGCCCCGAATACGGTAAACGAACCTTGAATCTCCGGTTATCTTACCCTGATTAATCAACTTCTTGAACGGCTCATCAAAACTGAGATAGCCAAGATCATGTAGTATTTTCACCCACAAGCGAGAGTAGAGAAGGTGGGCGACTGCATGTTCTGAACCGCCAATATAAACGTCTACCTGGTTCCAGTAATCCAAAGCTTCCCTGCCGGCAAAGACTTTGTCATTGTGGGGATCCATGTAACGGAGGAAATACCAGGCCGCGCCTGCATGGGTGGGCATGGTATTGGAATCCCTTCTCTCAGTAGGGCTGAAATGAATCCAGTCTTTCAGGTTGGCCAATGGCCCCTCGCCGCTGCCGGAAGGCTTGAAATTATTTGTATTGGGCAATTCAAGCGGAAGATCCTGGTCGGCCATAGCGTAGGGCATGTCTCCCCTGAAGACCACAGGAAATGGTTCACCCCAATATCGCTGCCTGCTCCAGCCGGCATCACGCATCTTGTAGTTGACCTGCCGCTTGCCGATGCCAAGCTGCTCGAGTCGGTCAACCATCACACCAATGGCATCGCGCATTACCATTCCGTTGAGGAAGTCTGAATTTTGCAGTATGGCATCGTAGGATGGGTTGGCCTCTTCACCATTGTAGTCTTTCCCGATAATATTAGTGATAGGCAGTTTGAAGAACTTGGCAAACTTGTGGTCGCGCTCGTCACCGCAAGGCACAGCCATAATGGCGCCTGTACCGTAGCCGGCCAACACATATTCGCTGGTCCAGATCGGAATTTCTGTGTGTGTGAAAGGATGAATCGCGTAAGCGCCGGTAAAGCACCCCGTAATCTTCTTCACCTCTGCCATTCGGTCAACTTCTGAACGGCTCTCCACATAGGTAAGGTATTTCGATACCTCCTCCTCCTGGGCAGCACTGGTTATTTCTTTTACAATTTCATGCTCCGGCGCCACGACCATAAAGTCAACTCCGAAGAGAGTGTCCGGTCGGGTGGTGAAGACTGTCATGGAAGGGACGGTACCCTTCTCGCTCTTTACTTTAAAGTCGATGCGTGCCCCCGTGCTTTTGCCAATCCAGTTGCGCTGGATTTCTTTCATCGAATCGCTGAAGTCGATCTCCTCCAATCCTTTGAGGAGACGGTCGGCGTACTCCGTGATACGGAGACTCCACTGGCGCATTTGTTTTTTGACTACCGGAAATCCACCACGGTAGCTTACGCCGTTGATGACTTCGTCGTTGGCCAGAACGGTTCCCAGCGCTTCGCACCAGTTTACATCTGTGTAGGCCAGGTAGGCGAGCCGGTATTGCATGAGAACTTCCTGCTGTAGTTGCGGCTTGAATGATTTCCAATCCGCTGTGGAAAAAACGTTCGATTTCGTTCCCGGCAGGGTGTACTTCGTATTAGGAAAAGGATGGTGGGCATTGCCTTCCTTTTCGAAGATTTTTACCAGGTCAGCGATGCGCTCTGCTTTTTCTTTCTTCCTGTTGAACCAACTGTCAAAAATCTGAATGAAGATCCATTGCGTCCACCGGTAGTAGGACGGATCACAGGTTTGCACTTCGCGGCTCCAGTCATACGAGAAGCCAATGCCTCGCATCTGCTTTTTAAATGTCTCGATATTCTTTTGCGTGGAAACAGCAGGATGTACGCCGTGTTCAAGGGCATATTGTTCGGCAGGCAGACCAAAGGCATCAAAACCCATGGGATGGAGCACATTGAATCCCTTGAGTCTTTTGTAACGGGCATAGATATCAGAAGATATGTATCCCAGGGGATGGCCGACATGCAATCCTGCCCCAGAGGGATAAGGAAACATGTCCAGCACGTAGCATTTTGGGCGGTTATGGTCCAGGTCCGTCCGGTAAGCCTGTTTCTGCTCCCAGATGGTTTTCCACTTTTCTTCAATTCGCTTGATTTCTTCTTTACTGTATTCCGCCATGTCGGTCTGCTTGAATTTGGGGCTACAAAATTAAGCATTAACTGACTGCCATAACCAGCTTGCTGTTGTTAATCTGTACACCCAACGAGTGGAGCATTATTCACTCCGCTCGGCGAATTCCTTCAGTGTAACTTGAGGCCTGCCCAGGTCATGCCAGGTAGTCTCGGATTCAAACTTCTCTGGATAATGGGTCAGGGCCTCAACAATATGAGCGCCGTAGTTTATCTGCCTGGAGAAGGGCGAAACGAGTTTAAGTAGCGCCAGAGGAGCGCTTACGATCTTCAAAGAGGCTTTGTGGTAGTTTCTGGTAAAGAGCTTCGCCGCCTCTTCCTGGGTGAGCGCTTCAGGTCCCTGAACTACATATTCCTTGTTGTCGGCAGGATTCCGTTGCAGTGAGGCAACCACCTGTCTGGCATAGTCGCTCCCGGCAATGTAGTACATCGGTGATTTTGACTTTCCCACAATGACAATACTGGAACCTTGCCGGTATTTGCCGAGGAAACTCTCCATGAAGGTGGAGGGATAGAAAATAGTGTACGGTATCCCGGATTCCCGGATCAGACGAATGCAATCCTCCTTCACTGCAAAAACCCACCAATGAAATCCATTCATTCCCTGATATCGTTGTACGAGCGAAGAAAGGAGTATGATTCTTTTGATGTTATGCCGGCGGGCGGTAGCGAGAATGTTTTTCATTCCATCCGTTTCAGTGTGCCAGTCATTCTCCCTTTCGTTCTGATCCACCGACAGGCTCACGTAAATGGCATCACGACCGGCGACAACTTTCTCCACATCAGCATCCGACTTCAGGTCGCCCTTTATAAGAGTTAGTCGTTGGTCTGAGTTAACCTTTTCCGGGCTTCGTGTTAATGCACAGACTTCGAATCCCGCCTTTAGCAATGCCTGGGCCACCGGCTTACCCACCATTCCCGTAATTCCGAAAAAGCCCACGCTGGAAATCATCGATCTGTCAATTATCCGTTCATGAATTCGGCAAGCAGCCGGTGAAAATGGTGCGTACCTGTTTCACGGGTAACTGAATAGCGCCCGCTGGTGTAGAAACGGGAGCGAATACCCTTCTGGACATTTTGCACCACATCTTCATCTTCCAATTCCACCTTGTGAAGATCTGCGCCAGCGCCCTTCTGTAGTTTGCTTTCATCCCATACGTAACTAAGAAATCTCACTTGCGTTCTGCTGATCCCGATCGGGTTCACCACGTTAATGGACAAACCCCACGGGTAGAAATTGAACATAAGATTGGGGAAGACCCAGAAATAGTATCCGGCAACATTTTTCCCGTAGTCGACACTTTCTTGAGGCAGATCGAAAGCAAGCTCTCCTTCTTTTCCGATTCCCAGTTGAAGGGAAGACAACGCATGCAGTTCGACCGTGTAGTTACCATAGTCAATGACGGAATTCAAACCTGCATGGACGAAGGGGATATGAAATCCTTCCAGGTAATTTTCACAATACAGCGCCCAGTGGGCATCTACGACATAGTCCCTTGAAAGATCATGCCGGAATTCAAATTCATTCAAGGGCATCCATTTGATACGCTCGGCCATTGGTCCGAAGAAATCATTCGCAACACGTGCCTTTCCAAGAGAGGTGAAGAGCCATTTGCCCCACTGGTGAAGAGGAAGTGAGGTTAAATGATCAGCTTCTGTCGGGAAGTTCTGAACCTCCCTGAACTCCGGCATGGCCATGAACTTTCCGTTAAGATGAAAACGCCGTCCGTGGTATTTGCACCGCAGGTCATTCACCTTGCAGGGTTTCTCGATCATGAGATTGCCACGATGCGTGCATACATTGGAAAGGCAGTAGAGCCGTGAAGCCGCGTCGCGTGAGAGCAGGAGCGGCTCATCAACAAAATTTTCCAGCAGATTGAGCGGAGTCACCCAGCCCGGTTCCTTCACCTGGTCGGTATCCCCGGCAAACTGCCATGTCCGGGCGAAGATTTTTTCCTTGGAAAGTTCGAAGTATTGCGCCTGGCGATAGAAATCTGACGGAATGGTGGAAGCAATGCGAATGTCACGGTCAACATGGAATGCCATATGGAATGCTGAAAGTCTTTAAATTTATAAAAAGCCGGTAATAGTCCGTCTTTTTTGAGCGTGCCATCCAAACCTTACCGAACAAGTGAAATGAACTTCAGGAAATTCTTCTACAGTTTTGTCAGGATTCTGGCAGCTGTAATCATGATACAGACGTTGTATTTCAAGTTTACAGGGTCGCCGGAGTCGGTATACATTTTTACGACGGTCGGCATGGAACCCTGGGGCAGGTGGAGTGTGGGCGTCATGGAATTGATTGCTTCCCTGCTGCTCTTGATGCCTTCTTCAGCATGGCTCGGTGGCGGCCTGGCACTTGGCCTGATGGCAGGTGCCATTGGCATGCACCTGACTTTGCTGGGGGTGAGTGTGCAGGGTGACGGCGGTTACCTTTTCTCTCTGGCTGTTGTGGTTACCATTTGCTCCCTCGCTGTCCTCTGGATGGATCAGGACAAGGTGAGGCAGTTCGTGACCGGCTTTAACAGAAAGGAGTGAACGCTACTTTCGGAGGCTTGCAATGATCTTACCGGCCTTTTCTTCGTAAGTTGTTCCCTTCACCATCCCTTCAAACAAATCTAACTGATAGCGAGACACTGATTTCTGATCCTTCACTTTCTGAATGATGTCTGTTATCAGGTCCAGTAGATCGTTCTTGGAAGCCACGGAGGGATCGGCTGAAATTTCATCCTTGAGCTTGGTAAGGTCGTCTGCTTGTGGATTGGACGGTTGCGTGCTGATGGTTTCTGCGGCAGGTGTGACTGCCGCAACCGGCTGTGCAGCATTGCTGCGGGAGGCAAGACAACTATTATACTGATCGATGATGAGGAGCAGTTCTTTTCTGTGAAGTTCATCCTTTTTTATCCTGTCGCTTACTTCGCCGCAGTCGGAAAGAAATTCCATCATGGTCCTCTTGAATGCCAGATTGGGAACTTCAATGGAAGATCCGTCTTTCTTCACCAGCCATTGCACTTCGTAATTGGTTCCCCTCGGTGATTGGGCAAGGTACAGGCTCAGGTATCCAGCCTTCTCGAGCTGGGCCATGCGGAAGCCGTAGTCAGTTCTGATGGTGTGATAACGGTGTCCGTTCATTCCCACTTCCTTCAACTGAATGGAGGTGAACTTGAACTTCTTGTCTTGTTTAAGATCAAAGAAATCGATGCGGTCCAGGATGTCATAGTTCATGATGTTGGCTTTACCGCGCAGGGTGTCCCCTTTAAGGGTGATGGCATAGTCCTGAGCGGATGCGCCCACACCAACAAGCAACATGAGAATAACCATAAGCCTCGCCGCAAATCGCATACTTTTTTTCCGAAAGTTATGATGAAGCAACCAATACTTCGGAAGATTGCCGTTTTTTCGGGAATGATCGCGGTTGGGGGATTCTATAAAATGACTGTAATTTCGCGGTTTAATATTTGATCCATGGTTGACTATAACCCCAAAGCCTGGTTCTCTCTGATATTTCATGCCTATAGCCGCCATGTGATGCGCACCCTGCGCCCGGTACTGATATTTATGGTGGTCTACTCTGCCGTGGCGTGTTATGTGATCCTGGATGTTTTCAGACTACATGAAAAAGACTTTCACAGTACGATCGGCATGCATTCACTGCTGGGTATCGTACTCGGTCTCTTTCTGGTGTTCAGGACTAACTCTGCCTATGATCGCTGGTGGGAGGGAAGAAAGCTTTGGGGAAGCCTGGTGAACAATACGCGCAACTTTGCACATAAGATCGGTGCATTTTTGCCGGTAGGCGATGTGGAGAACCGGAAATTCTTTTCAGCCATGGTGTCCAATTTCACCGTAGCGCTCAAGGAGCACTTGCGCCGGGGAGTGAACGTGCGCGATCTGGAGGAAGTCAGTTCCGAGATAACGGACCGCATTCAGGCCGCCAAACACGTACCCAATCGGATCTCCACGCTGATGTATGAGCGTGTGAACGTACTATATAGAAAAGGTGACATTTCAGGCGACCAGTTGTTTCTTCTTGATAAGGAGTTGAAGGAGTTTTCAGATATCCTGGGTGCATGTGAAAGAATCCGGAACACTCCCATTCCGTATTCCTACACCATGTATATCAAGAAGTTCATCTTTATTTACCTGATAACCCTGCCTTTCGGATTTGTAACGCTTACCGGTTACATGACCGTGCTCATTGTGTTGCTTATCAGTTTTGTGATTCTAAGCGTGGAGTTGATCGCCGAAGAGATTGAGGACCCCTTCGGAAGGGATATCAACGACCTCCCCACAGATGAACTTGCAATTAAAATTAATCAGAATGTGAACGAGATCATTCTGGGCTCAGGAGCTCACGAGCGTGTATAGGATGTAGAAAAAGATAAGGAGCAGCATCACGGCATACATGACCAGGTCCACACGTACATAGTCCCGGTACTTGTCATAAAGCTCCTTTAATCTCCGAAACATAACCTTATCGACCGATTTTTGTTTTCAATGTGCAATTTAAGGAAATAGCCTCCCCGGCGCTGTGAAATAGACGGAATTCCATGTACTGTAAAACCCCCGCCATTTTTCTGTTGGTCCTCCTGTCAGTGGTCGCACCTGTGACTGCACAGGTAAAATATACCATTAACGGAACCATCAGAGACGCTGCCAATGGGGAGGCGCTGATCGGAGCAACAGTATATATCAAGGAGATCAAAGGAGGGGCCAGTACCAATGAATACGGCTTTTACAGCATCACCCTGCCGCCAGGCACCTACACGCTGGATATCAGTTATATCGGATATCAGCCCGTCGAGAGAACACTGACGCTGGATCAGAATATTCAACTCCCGGTTGAACTCTCTGCCGAGACGCAGCAATTGGAAGAGGTAGTTGTCAAGGCAGAAATTGAGCAGGCGAATGCGCAGAATATAGAAATGAGTACCAACAAGCTGGAGATGAAGACCATCCTGAGGGTGCCAACTTTGTTTGGTGAGTCCGATGTCCTCAGAAGCCTGTTGCTGCTCCCCGGCGTGAGTACAGTCGGCGAAGGTGCATCAGGCTATAACGCGCGTGGTGGAAGTGTGGGACAAAACCTTATCCTCATGGATGAGGCACCGGTTTACAATTCGTCTCACCTTTTCGGATTCTTTTCCGTCTTCAATCCCGATGCGGTAAAAGACACGAAGCTTTTCAAGGGCGGAGTTCCTTCTCGATACGGCGGAAGGCTGGCCTCCATTCTGGATGTGAGAATGAAAGAGGGGAACAGCAAGAAGTTTGAGGCTTCCGGCGGCATAGGATCAGTATTCAGCAGGCTGGCGCTGGAAGGCCCCATCATCAAGGACAAAGCGTCCTTTATTGTGGCTGCGAGGAGATCCTATATTGACGTGCTGGCGAGACCTTTCGTTCCTATTCTGAGTAATGGCGGTGCCCTCAATTTCTACGACCTTACCATGAAAGCCAATTACAACATCAATCGTAAGAACCGGGTCTATCTGAGCGGCTACTTCGGAAGGGATGTCTTTCGTTTTGACAAGACGCAGGGATTTAACTGGGGAAATGCCACGTCAACCCTTCGCTGGAACCACCTTTTCAACGAGCGCCTCTTTTCAAATCTGACCCTCCTTTACAGCAAGTATGACTATGCGCTTCAATTTGGAAAAGATGACCGGAACCGGTTCTCGTGGAACTCCTCCATCTCGAACGTAATCCTGAAACCGCAGTTCACATACTTCATCAACAGCAATAACGAACTCAATTTCGGAGGCGATATTACGTACTACACTTTTGAACCTGCCAACGCTGTGGGTACCACCAACGGTAAGGCGGTCGACATCAGCCTCGAGCGGAAGTACAACCTCGAGCTTGCCTTATACATGGGTGATCACATGAAGGTGACAGAGGCAGTCTCACTCGAATACGGCCTGAGGTATTCCTATTTTAATGCGCTGGGCCCCGGTACTGTCTACACGTACAACGACACGATTCCTGGGGTGCGACGTACACCTGTCTCTTCGCGGACCTACGGCAGCGGAGAGACCATAGCCTCCTATGGAAACTGGGAGCCGAGATTTTCCTTCAAGTGGCAGACCAGTCCTGTTAGTTCAGTCAAGGGAAGTTACAATCGCATGGTGCAGTATCTGCATCTTATCTCCAACACTACTGCGTCCAATCCTCTCGACGTCTGGAACCCCTCTTCCAATAACATCAAGCCTCAACTGGGTGATCAGTACGCCCTGGGATATTTCCGCGACATAGGGCAGAGCCGCGCTTATGAGTTTTCTGTGGAAGGTTACTTCAGGGCTACGCAGAATCAGATTGATTACATAGACGGTGCGGATCTGCTTATCAATCGTTACCTGGAAGGAGACTTGTTGAGCGGACAGGGCCGCGCTTATGGATTGGAGTTCTATTTCCAGAAGAAGACCGGTCGGCTTACCGGATGGGCGAGCTATACGCTGGGAAGATCCGAGCTGAAAGTGAACGGCATTAACCGCAATGAATGGTATGAGACCCGCTATAACCAGACACATAATCTGAAACTGGCGGCATTTTATGACATCAACAGTCGCTGGTCTGCATCAGCCAATTTCATCTTCACTTCAGGAACCCCCACCACGTTTCCCACCTCACGGTATATCCAACAGGGTATTCTTGTTCCTTACAACGTGAACGATTCAAGAAACAACGTACACATCGCTGACTATCATCGGCTGGACATAGCCTTCAGGCTGGAAGGAAAGAAGATGAAGAATGGCAAGGAGAGAAAGAACAGCGACTATTGGGTGTTTTCACTGTACAACGTGTATGCACGCAAGAACCCGTTCTCGGTTTACTTTTCGCAAACCGATCAGCGAATTCCACCAGGTCAGCCGCTGCCGTCCTCTGCGACCCAGCTTTCGATTATCGGAACGATTGTGCCTTCCGTTTCCTACAACTTCAAGTTCTGATGGTATGATAAGATATTTTCAGCGCATGATATGGATACTGGTTGCGGGAGTACTGGTC
>JBDHXU010000041.1:0-28563 GCA_039810905.1 Cyclobacteriaceae bacterium
GGTGACACGATCACAATCAATGCCGTGGACGACTTCAAGGTGGTGAAGGTGGATGTGGAGATCCTTGACGCCGCAGGCACGATCATCGAAGAAGGTGCCGCGGTGAACAACCCTGGAAAGCCCGGCGAGTGGAACTATATGGCCACCGTGGCCAACCCGGACTTGTCCGGCACAAAGCTGCACGCCATCGCGTATGACCACGCGGGAAATACGGGCGAAGCTGAAGTGGTGCTGTAGGGAGTAGTAGTGCTGCAATTAAGGAAGGTCCTCACGAGAGGGCCTTCCATTTTTTGACAGAGGTTTACTGGCTGGCGCAGAATATTGTTGTGGATGGTCAGCGGATAAGTATCCCGACGACTATAGTGCATCTCAGGATTCCACACTACTGAAAGTCTAGTTGCTGATCTGCACCGTGCCCTTTTCAGATATGGAAATGACTTCGCGGATTGGCTGTTGCTCAATGACCAAGGCGCTTAAGTGCTGCCTTCGCACTTTCATTTCCGTTGTCAGCGGCTTTCTGGTACCATTTCAGCGCTTCTTCTTTGCTTTTCCGGACACCCCATCCGTTTTCGTACATGGCAGCAAGATTATTTTGGGCAAGGGGATTGCCCAGATCAGCCGCCTGGCGGTACCAGTTGGCAGCCTCCTTGTTGTCGCGCGGAACTCCAAAACCTGAGCGGTACAATACCCCGATATTGTTCATGGCATCCGTATTTCCCTGCTCGGCCGACTTCATGTACCATGTCATCGCTTCTTTATAGTTTTGGACCACGCAGTTGCCATTAGCATTCATCCAGCCAATAGAATACATGGCCATCGCGTTTTTATTTTCCGACGCCTGTCTGAAGAACTTCAGTGCAGTGGCACAATCCTTATCAACGCCCTTGCCCTCCCAGTACAGGTAACCGATGAAATACTGAGACTCTGTATGCCCTTGTTCGGCTGCAGCCTTGAACCAGTATGCTGCCTTTCGGTAATCCGTTTGTACACCCTTGCCATAATAATTCATAAAACCCAGCATGTATTGTGAGCCCGCATTTCCCTGGTTTGCCGCTTCTGTGTACCAGCCAAGCGCGTCATCATAGGCTGGCGGGACGCCTTCACCATTGTAGTACATATTGCCAAGGGTGTATTGAGCATTTTGGTTGCCACCTTCTGCTGATTTGCGCAGCCAGGTAAGTGCCTTGCTTAGATCTTTGGCATAGCCATTTCCACTCAAATACAACAGCGCAAGCCAGTACTGGTCATCCGGGTCTGTTCGCCATTCATCGTTGTTAAAAGCTTGCGCGGCCTGGTTATACCATTGTACTGACTGTTCCTCATTCTTTTGCACTGCCAACCCGGAGCCGTAGCATTCGCCAAGAAAATCCATTGCCTTGGGATTACCTTGTTCAGCAGACTTGCGAACCCACTTCATCGCCTCCTCGTAGTTCTGTCCGATTCCGAGTCCGTATGCATACATGCGTCCCAGGGAAAGTTGTCCGTTTGAATTGTTACCTGCTGCACTGGCCGAATACCATTTGAAAGCTTCGTTGTAATTTCTGGAATACCCATGGCCACTGAAGTACATTTTGCCGAGATAGAACTGCGCCCGCGCATCACCCTTATCGGCCAGCGAGTGGAATGTTTTACCAGCCGCTTCATACTCTTTTTGGCGGTATTGCGCTACTGCACCTGCAAATAACATGTCAAGGTCGTCAGCTGCAGTTGTGCGATTATCTCCGGCTTCAACATGCATACCGCCTTTGGTACTTGAATCAGTTCCATTAAAATAGAAATCGCCAAAGTAGCTCTGACTGAGCCATGGGATCTGGGTTCCACCTGATTCATTAGACACATCCCGTGCAACAGATTTGAACACTTCTTCGATATTCAACCCGGGAGCGCTGATGTACTTCAAGAGCTTTGATGTAAAAAGTCCATTTTCTCCTGTTCCATCTGAGGCGACAGAATTGGCAGCCGTAGCATAAACTATGTAAGAACCTTTTGGCGCCGAAACCTGACTAAGTCCAGGTTGCGCGGCGCGAGAGAAACTTCGAAATGGATTATTTCGGCACGCATCGAGAATAAAAATATTGAGCGGGTTTCCGGCTTCTTCGATGGCTGCCATGACATAATCCATTTTTAAACACTCTTCATCAAGATCTGCCTTGATTTGTGGATTAGCAGAAGTCGGGATGAGGTAGTTAATCCCATCCACCTGCATGCCATGGCCCGAATAGTAGATCAACCCGGCAGTATTCGTCTGTCCCTGAATAAGGCTCAGATGTTTTCTGATGGCATCCTGCATGTCGCGCTTGGTCTGCGGATCATATAATTCTGTTACAACGAAGCCTCTTTCCTTCAGAATGGCCGCCATCGACTTTGCGTCGTTGATGGTATTCTTCAATGGAGGCACGTTCTGATAAGATTTTACGCCTATGACCAGTGCAATTTTGCGTGAAGGATCCTGCGACCGGACCATGCCGGCCATCAGGCATAAGGCGCAAACGGATATCAGTACCCGGTTCATGCTTTCAGTGTTATGGCGTGATCTCAGTTCATCCAACTTGAGCCTGTGAAGAGGTGTACTGAGTAACCTACTTCCTTATGGTCTCCAGCAATTTGACTCCGCCAATGCATCTATTCCATGAGACCGGTCATGGGCAGGCCGGAAAAAAGATGATAATGTTCAATTCAGACAAGAAGGAGGTGTGACCTTCTTTAATGGATATACACCCTAAGGCCGATCATCAACTGTAAAGTAGGGCGATAATAGTGTTCAATATCCTGCGAAGGAGTCCGGTTATGCACAAATCCCTTCATTGAATAGTCTCGTTCGACCTCCAGGTAATAGAATCCAATGGAATACATAAAGTACAAGGGCGAACCCGCGATCGGTTTACCGCTGCCTGCCCGTAGACCATATTTGCGGTACTTTTCTGTGAATTCCGAGTACGCTGCAGAACTTGATGAAGAAGAATAGTAAACAAACGGATTGGACTGGAGGGATTGATACTCAAAAAAGAGATAGGCTGGACCACGAAGAATATAATCCGATCCCCGTTCATCAAACTGACAGCCAATAGAGGCGCGGAGACCATAAGCATTATTGGTTAACCACGGGTTTATTTCATGATACTGCGCGTTGGAACTGACTGCAAACTGATATCCCATTTCAATGATGACTTTGCTCAGTGAGTTGGGAGGAAATTGGTAGCCGCCATAGAATACCAGAAACGTGTTGTAGCCGGCATAGAACGAGCGTGATACATGATAAGGACTGCTATTGGCTTGTTCATTTCCCTTAAGTTTTTCTTTCGGCATTGAGACAGCACGTATTTCTGTGACTTGATTGATTGGCACCGCAACTTGCGACTTCTCTTTCTTGCCGATAATTTCGCCACGGATGGTATCTATTCTTATCTGAGTGACCTTGAGAGCAAGGCTACTTCCGTCTTTCAGCTTCAGTATGCAGGTGTAGCCCTGAGGGATTCTGTTACTCAAGGAATCTATTGTAGTTTCCTGCCCTTCGCATTGAAAGACAGATGCCAGGGTTAGAAGGAGGGAAAATAATACCGTTAAAGCCTTCACTCACACAAAATAGGCGTCTTAGGGGTTCTTACAGTTTCGAATTGAGCAATAGCTCGAAGTTTGAGTTGCAAAATTTGCCAACAGGCAATCTGGATCTAGGTTTGCGACATAAAGAGAGTTCAATTGGTTAGAATTCTCAGTCCTGCTTTTCCCAAAGAAAATACCCAGGATTATAATGGTGATGACCAAACAACTGTTGCGATGGTTCCATGCACCATTATCTCTCCTTTGCAGTTTACTACTGCCCAACCACCTTTACAACTCTATCGTTAGTGCCCCGATGAGTGCGGCTGCAAATAGTCCGGCCGCCAGCAGAAGTTGAGACTTGCCGGCATCGTGAACTTTTTCCCTTATCTCTTTGATGTCGCGGGGAGAAAACTGAGCAGTTCCTTTGCGCGAGCTGCCGGCTATTTGCTTTTCGTTCACTTCTGAGACCTTGAGGGTGACAGCATCACCTTTTGATAAGACCAAAGAATATGTCTTGTTCAGTATTACATTTGGCAGCGTCTCCTCAACCGGACAATGGTCGCCCGCAATGGTGACATTGGTAATATGACTCCGGTCGATAAACAGATCTTTGGTATCACCGGGTTCCCGGCCCACAATACGGTCACCTTCAGAGCGGGTAATATTCAAATCAAACTCGATCCCACCGGTTATCTCCACTGCACAATTTGTCCCCGGTACAAGTCTGTCGATCCGGGTTGAAAGCGACCCGCAAGGGACTGCCCGATAAGTGTAGCAGGAGAATAGGAGGTGCGTCAAGCCAAAGACAATGATGTACGGGAACCGGAATATCGTTTTCTGCTGATAATTCATCCCAAAAGCCATTTCAAAGGTCATCAAAACGTTCTCGACAATCCTATGACAGTCATCAGGATGGTCACAGAATGAGGTCATAAGTTGTACCGTCGGCCCACATGGTTGGAATTTTGAATGTCGAACTGATGAATGTTGAATTTTGAAGTCTATAAAAGACGAGATTCAACGACTCGACATTCATCATTGTCCGAACGGAAAAACATGAAGATTTGAAGGGATGAAAGAGTGCTCAATCCGAATTGGCAGTCTGAATCGCGTTTCCTCGCAGAGTCTCTCGTCAGAGGACTCTGCAGGTAGATCCCGCAAGGTTGGGTGCTTATCAGTCGACGTAGGAATCACGCCTCACTTTTGTGTCATGAGCCAGCGGCCAGTGCCCAGCAGCAAAAAGCCGGTTGAATGTTGAATATTGAACAGATGAATGTTGAATTTTGAAGTCCATAAAAGGCGAGATTCAACGACTCGACATTCATCATTGTCCGAACGGAAAAAAATGAAGATTTGAAGGGATGAAAGAGTGCTCAATCCGGTTGGCAGTTTGAATCGCTCTTCGTCGCAGAGTCTCTCGTCAGAGGACTCTGCAGGTAGATCCTGCAAGGTTGGGTGCTTATCAGTCGACGTAGGAATCACGCCTCACTTTTGTGTCATGAGCCAGCGGCCAGTGCCCAGCAGCAAAAAGCCGGTTGAATGTTGAATATTGAACAGATGAATGTAGAATTTTGAAGTCCATAAAAGACGAGATTCAACGACTCGACTAGCCCATCATAGCCGGAAGCCGTACCAGGTCGCGGTCAAAAAATGGACTTTGATGACCTTTCTCATTCCAGCGCAATATGGCCTTGGCTTACCTTTGTACCAGGTAAGTGAAGCATGGTCAGATGTTTGCTTATATGGTCGGTAATGTTTTTGTTCCCTCTGCTTACATGGGGGCAAGATGCTTCTGAGGAATGGGTCCTGGTGATCCAGTCACTGAAGAGTAAGAAAGCGGTGGTATTGCTGGAGGGCACAAGAGTGAAGATCAAAGTGAAAGGCCACGGCAAGGTAGCAGGGAGATTGGGCCGCATTTCATCGGCGGGATTTCTGATTACCCATGATCTGGGCAAAAACGGTAAACCTCAGAACCCTGACACTGTCCGGTTAGTATCAGTGACCAAAGTGGTGAAGAAGAAACCCATGGCTTTGGAAGTGATAGGCGGAGCATTCATGGTAGCGGGCATTTTGCCCGTGGTGCTGGGAACCAGCTTCACTTCACAAGGAAATTCTGATCCCTATACCGGAACGGCCACAACTTTATTTGGCAGCGGCGCCATACTGCTTGGGGTACTGATGGAAGGGATCGGCCTGGAACTGGCCTTGCCAAAGAAATACCCGGTAGGGCCGGCATGGAGCATCCGCACTGAGCGGCGTACATCAGCCGCGAAGTGATTTCATCTATCATGTAAGGCAGTACCCGCTCAATTTCATTTCGTCTTTGAATCCTGGAGCGCTTGTATATCTTTGTTTCCTTACCCTTTTCAGAATGAAATTCAAACTTGCATTGATCGTCTCTGCCGTAGTTCTTTTGGCAGGATGCTCCAACCCCAGACCCGTTGACCGGATGGATGACACCGAATTGAAAGCCTTCGCAGACCAGCTGGCACATAAATATATCATCGCTGACGGTCACGTGGATCTGCCAGGCCGTTTGTTGGACAACAAATTCAACGTATCAACTGGCAACTACAATGTTCTGATACACACTGACTCAGGAGAGTTTGATTTTGAACGCGCTATGAAGGGCGGTCTGACCGCGCCGTTTATGTCGATTTACGTGGGAAAGGAATACCAGACGCATAAAGACTTTGGTAAGGAGAGGGCCGACTCGATGATCAACCTCGTGGAACAGATTGCCAACCACCTTCCTGATAAATTCGCTCTTGCGCCGATGGCCAAAGATGTGGAAGCCAATTTCAAGGCTGGCAAAATCAGCCTGCCAATGGGAATGGAGAATGGTGCACCTATTGGCAAAGACCTGGCCAACGTGAAATATTTCCATGGCCGTGGCATACGCTATATCACACTCACCCACACACAGGATAACCAGATCTGTGACTCTTCCGGAGATACTACCCACACTTCGGGCGGGTTAAGTCCTTTCGGCAGGCAGGTAGTGGAGGAGATGAATAAGGTCGGGATCATGGTGGATATTTCGCATGTGGATGACAGCACTTTCTACCAGGTAATGAAATTGACCAAGGCGCCATGCATTGCGTCGCACTCTTCGTGCAGAAGCTTCGCACCCACGGCTATGAGGGACATGACTGACGATATGATCAGCGCGCTAGGAAAAAATGGTGGCGTCATGCTGATCAATTTCTACAACTCTTTCCTGGATGAAAACACACGCAATTATTCAAAGCGGATTGATTCACTTTTGAAAGCAAATAATATAAAAGAGTCGGATCCTGCCGCTAAACAACTGGTTGGCGGGTTCCGAGCAACGCATCCCGCACCCGTGGTTGACGTCAAACTTGTGGCGGACCATGTCGAGCACGCTATCGCGCTGGCTGGCATTGACCACGTCGGCTTTGGTTCTGACTTTGATGGGGTAGGGGGAGCGGATAACCTGCCTGAAGGGCTTAAGGATGTGTCGCAATATCCCAACCTGATCTATGAACTCCTTAAGCGAGGACACACTGAGGAAGATATCCAGAAGCTATGTTCTGGCAATTTCCTTCGTGTATGGAAGAAAGTGGAAGAGGTGGCTGGTGTGAGGAACTAAGAGCGAAGAATGAAGAATGAAGAGCGAATGCTTCGCCCGCCGAAGCTCTTAGCGCAGGTGGGAAGAATGAAGAACGAAGAACGTAGAGTGCTCGGCCGTTAGAACTTTGGCGTAGGAGGGAAGAGTGGAACCCGGAACGCGAAACCTTGAACCTTGAACTAACGGCCAGGAGCTAAGAGCCAATTGGCAACACCCGCTAGCCCCAATCAGGCCCTTAGAACAAAGTAAAGGTTGGCAAGAATGTAGAAGGCCACCACCAGTATGGCGCCGATCTTGTTGATCCTATTCGCTGCCTCTTTCTTGCCGAAGTTGTCCAACTTCAATGCAATGGCAGAAACTGCAAGGATGCAAAAGATTCCAAAGAAAGTCAGGGTGTGAAGGGTGTCCACGAGGCTGAAGCTGGAAGACTCCGGCAACAGTGAGTCTATGATGTACTTGTTACCCACTGCGGCAAAGAGCCCGCCCACCGGCAATCCAAAGCGTGGTTCGAGTTCGCTGGGGTCGGATAGAAAACTAAGACCAGAGATAAGGAAGGCGATGTACATGCCGATGAAGATCTTGGCAAACAGACCCGCTGCTTCCCGCTTGATATCCATACCAAAGATGAAGGTCGAGTAGATGCTGGCTCTCCTGTCTGGTTGGGGATCACCAAAGCCGGTGCTGTATAGACTTACATTCGTAGTCACCTCGAAGTTATCCACAGTCCACGTGTCTAGTGATTCCACGTTGTCGAACTTGCTGTCGTCTTTGTCGGCCACAAAGATCAGCCTGCTCTGATCGAAAATGGTATTTTCCACCACCACCCTGAGTTTCTGCTCGTCGAACGGGAAGTTTTCCACCCGCCAGTTCTCCTTCATCACACAACGGAGTTTGAGCTGCACCCAGACTTTTCCTCTCACCGTGTCAGCAATGGATTCGGATATCTCGATTTCCTTGGCGTTGGGGATGTCTATCTGATCCTCAAAGTTGAATTGAATGGGATCATCCGGATTGGGTACCTGTGGTTTGTAAACAAACCAAAGCCAGAACCGGATGGTATATTCTTTATCGTGGAAGTCGATGTCGTGTACACTGATGACATATACACCCACTTTGACTGTGTCAGGTGGCGGCTGGCTTGCTGCAAATGAGGAAAGGCCAAGGGCTACCATGGCCAATGCCATGATCACTATTCTGTTCATTGAAAAAGGGATTAAGGGGGAGAGGTGGTCTCACAAATTAAACAGATTGCCATCAATTGCAAAAGGCGGAAATCCGGAGTGAGTTTGCTTTATTGCCCGCCCTTAATAAAGGACTAAAACGTCTTTAATGACTAAATCTGCTATCTTTGACGCAAAAGAACCTGTCAATGGAAAATACTGCAGGAAGAATTCCTGAACATCTTATGCCAAGGAGTTCAGGGACGGATGAACTGTTCCGGGACAGCTGGATGGAAAAACTCACCCGTACGCATATTTCTGTCCCGGTGACCATGCATATGTTGATCGTCATTATTGTGTCCTGGTTTGCAGTCGGCAGGGTCGGGTGGATGGCATACCTCTTGTTATTTGCGGCCGGATGGCTCACGTGGACATTCACTGAGTATTGGGTTCACCGTTATGTGTACCACGTGAAAACAGATAAACCATGGCTTCTTAAGATTCAGCACCTGGGACATGGGATACATCACCAATACCCCAAGGACCCTACGCGCCTGGCCATGCCTCCGGTGCCGGCCCTGATTCTCATTTCATTGTTCTACCTGATCTTCTGGCTTATCATGCGCGGTTATGCCATGGGATTCTTCCCAGGTTTTTTGTTCGGTTACGTGCTGTATATCTCGCTGCACTATGCGGAACACCGGTACAAGACGCCGGCATTCGGTCCATTGAAGCGACTGTGGAAGTTTCATGTGTTGCATCACTACAAATACCCGGAGACGAAAGCCTTTGGAGTATCCACGCTGCTGTGGGACCGGGTGTTTGGAACACTTCCAGAGGAAAAATTGAGTTAGAAGGAGATCAACCAGGCCCTCATCTGAAGGTCTAATCAATGACGCAAGTGGGCGGGCGGTTTGATTCTTGTCATCCTGTCAGCACCTGAACCAGGGTAACTTTGCAAAAACAAAACTGACTATGAAAAGCCTGATATTGGTACTCATGTTGGTAAGCGCTGCAAGTTTCTTCTCAGTTGCGCAAGAGAGCAAAACTCAGTCAAAGTTTGATTTTGTACCTGGTGATCAGATCATCTACTATGATGATTTTTCCTCAACAAATGTGGGCGATTTTCCCATGGACTGGAATACTTCAGGAAGCGGAGAAGTTGTCACCTATCCCGCTTACCCGGGTCACTGGCTTCAACTGACCAAGTCTGGTTTCTTCTTTCCTGAAGTCAAGGACAAGTTCACTGATAATTTCACGGTTGAGTTCGAGTTTGTGCCTCTTCTGAACAGCAAGTCTGAATTCATGTATGGAATAGATTTCTATATCGTTTCCGGAACATTAGACAACCCGAATGAGGGAGGTGCTATTCCCGGAAAGGCAGGTATCCGCATTACTGCTGGTTATGACGAGATTTCATGGACGAACTATTCCGAACGTACCGAAGGATATAAGGACAAAGGAATCAGTGCGTTTCAATTTAAACCGGGACAACTGTACCGAGTAGCAATCTGGGTCCAGAAATTCAGGATCAGGATGTATGTAGACCAGAGCAAGGTGCTGGATCTTCCCCGTGGACTTATTGATGGCTACACCTACAACATCTTCAGGATGGAGACTATTGATGAGGCCATACCATTGATCGGAAAAGTGCGTATTGCTGCGGGGCTTCCCGATATGAGAACAAAGCTGCTGAACAATGGGAAGTTCATTTCATATGGAATCCAGTTTGATGTGAACTCTGCAACCTTGCGTCCCGAGTCTGCCACCACGTTGAAAGAATTGGCTCAGATTATGACCGACAATCCGGCATTGAAAATCAAAATAGTGGGCTACACAGACAGCGACGGAGCTGATGCATTCAATCTTGATCTTTCGAAGAAGCGAGCCAATGCCGTCATGGAGGAATTGATCAGGAACTATAAGATTGATGCGGTAAGGCTCACATCAGACGGAAAAGGGAAGGCAGAGCCTGTGGCTCCTAATGATAATGCGGTAAATAAAGCCAGGAACAGGAGAGTTGAATTTGTCAAGGTGAGCTAGGACGCCGTTACCTGCGTCTTACTCTTGCCTCTTACAATCACTTCTTCACCTCTCTTACTGTAAATACCCGGCTGAAATTGAATCCGAGTCGTATACCCTTGGCGCCATCCCAGAAGTTTGTGTTTGTCTGACCTATGAACTGAGGCTCAATGAGACCGGTGGAGTTAGTCAGCATAATCTGGAAAACGTGCCCTCCCGTTTCAATGTCAAAGCCCACGGCGACAGGATCATAGTATCCGGCGCCGAGGCTGTTGGCGCGATTCAGATAGTATTCAAAGTTGAAGGTGGCTCGTTTTGAGAGTTTGATACGGCCGCCAAAGCCTAGTGCAAACAGGTCGTTGGACTGATCTGCAGCATCGGTCAGGTTGCGATGGATATAGGTGGGCATCAACTGTAATGAGAATGCTTCACTGAACTTCCTGGCCACTAGGACCTGACCGGTATAAGTGAAGCGGTCTGCCGAGCTTCTTTCAATTCCATCAGCAGGCCAGTGCACCGTGTTTATGGCTGTGGATCCAAAGAGCGCGACGCTTACCGGCATATTGACTGCTCCTGATGATTGCGTCAGTAACCTGTATTTTGCGGAGAAGTCATAAGTAGGCGGCGGCGTAGTGCCGCCTAACCCGCTGCTGCGGCCGATGCCGACAGACAGTTTGTTGCTGATTCCATAATCAAATCCAAACCGGATGGAGGCCTGGGTAAGGCCGAAGAAGGTGTAGAGCGGATCTTCCAGCGTGCCGAAGCGATGGGAGAACATCACTTGCAGTACGCCTTTGCCGGGGGCTTCTATGGACTGGCCGTTCAGCAGGCGTGTTCCTTTGAACGTAGCGGTGGCATACTCCGTCTCCTTGCCTTCCTCTTGTTTCAGGAGAGCATCCAGATCCTGCCCGTAGAGTTGATTGAAGCACAGCACGCATGCAAGCAAGCCGAGTGCTTTATTTCTTGTAAGGTTCATAGACCAGGTTAGCGTTTACTTCGACACTTTCAGCAATCTTTTCCCAGAGGATCTTGGGCCGGTCAATCTTGTGATCTTCCAGCAGGACTTTGAATTTTGTTTCGGCAATCAAACGAGTTCCGTCTTTGCGTATGGCGACATCGAGTGTTCTTTCCTTGCTGAGGCCGTGAATACTCAATTGGCCCGTCACGCTGGCCTGAAAGGGTCCCGCTTCGGTAAAGTTGATGGACCTGATGTTGTTGATCTTTCCCTTGAACTCACTCTTTGGGTATTTCTCAGTTTCCATGTAGTTCTCATTAAAGTGTTCTTCCATGAGCGACCTGCGGAAGTGAAATTCCTTGTTCGGAATGGAAATGACTACCTCGCCGGTTTCAGTGTTGAAAAAGCTCAGTGCCTTCTCGTTGGTTGCATCGATATCTTCTACTGCTGTCCCGGCGAAGAATGAGATAGTCCCGGACTTTGACATGTAGACGGGTTGGGCGCTTGCTGACACCACGGTCAACAGGAATGTGACCACTAGGATACTTTTCATGATGTTTTCAAATTAGTTATTCGGAGCACCTGCATCAACCCACTTCTTAATAATCGCCAATTCTGCGGTAGACACAATCTGTCCGGGAGGCATGGGCCGGTAGCCGGCGGCTCTGCTCATCGTGCCATATAGCAGCCCTGAGACGGCCAGCGTGTGCGCTCCGGCATAGTTATAATAATAGGTTCCGTGGCAGTTGGCGCATTTGTACCTGGACAGGATGGGTTGCACATCCTTCACAAATGATACTGTCGTCGAGGAACCGGATGAAGAACCGCTTCCTGTACCGGTAGATGAACCCGAACCTGTCGTTCCTGATTGACCTGATGTAGCAGATCCGGTAGCCGTTGCTGTGTCGGATGAGGATGATGTTGACGAGGAGTCACTGGTTGTAACAGTGGTGCTGTTTTTCTGGGCCAATTTTTCCAGGTTGTCGTCCACGCAATCTGAAAGCATCAAGGAGAGGAGTATTGCTAAGATCAGGATTTGCCCTTTTCCAATAATTCGCGTAATCATATACAGCAAATTAAGAGTATACCCTCAGGGATGTTCCGTTGAGAGTTGTCTTGTAGCTGGCCAGGGAACGGGAGGTGGGTCCGCCGGTAACAGCGCCAGAAGTGCTGTAGGTGGCACCATGCCGGGGACAGTAGAAGTAGCTTCCGGAACCAATGAATTCCACGTTTGTGCCTTCATGCGTGCAGGCAGCCGAAACAGCTATGAATTGGTTGGCCAAAGTTCTGGCTACAATCACGCCGCCATTGATCAAATAGCCGCCCTTGGTGGCAAGAGCGCCGGTAGATACATCAAGGGTAAAATCCACGTTTGTTGGAGCTGCCGGAACCGCGTTGGCACCCGAGCATGAGGATAGGCCGCCCAGGCAGGCGGGAAGCAGCAATGCAGAAGCGCCGATTCCGACTCTTTCAATAAATTCTTTTCTGGTCATGGTTTTTTAACGGTCGTTATTCTGTTTAGAGCCGTTATCGGCGTGGGCCGAAACGACTCATTTCGTCCCATCACGTCAAAATACTGCAAGGGGTTGGTTGGTAATCGGACAAAAGTGTATTTATTCCTGCCAGGTCTTTCCAGGTTCAAAAGAAAGCCATAGTAAGCCATAGGCTGCGAGAATTGCCTAATAGTATTGCCGGGAATTTTACTTCTTCTTCCTCTTTGTATTCATCACTTTGGAATGGTCCTGCTTCGGCACGGACATTTTGGGAATAGGTGCTGACTGCCTGGACTTGAATTGCGGCTTGGTCTGAATGGTCCGGGAAATGCCGAGCGTAAACGAGAGGAAAATATCTCTTCTTTGCCCGGCCAGATCGGGTGCCCCCGGCTTGCCATTAATGTCAGCGGGACCTGAAGGGTTTTCGAGCTGACTCAGGTAGGAACTGCTTCTCGAGTCAAACAAGGCGAAGTTGGCCCGTCCATCGAACATAACGCTCCAGTCCTCGTTGAAGTCAAGATCCATTCGCGTACCTATGCCTCCGAAAATCTGAAACGCATTGTATTTGTCTTTTGAAACATATACTTGCTTGTTGACAGCCGGTACGAACACTCCATCATAAGCGATAGTATAGCCGGGGTCTGTGGGCACAGATACGCCGGCGGGATAGCGCAGCTTGGAAGCTTCCCAGGTTTGGGTCTCTTTCCCGTCGAGGAGAAAGCAAAAATCGGCTGCAGCAACAAGACTGAACCTGAAGAAGGCAAGGTCGTTGACATGAAACTTCAGCGCTATTGGCAGGCTGAAATAATTCATGCTGATGTCACGGGTGCCTACGTCACCGCCAGTGGTGTTCTTGATCGTGTATTTCTGTCCGATAGACAGATAGCTGGGGGAAATGACCCAGCCAAAGCCAGGACGATCATAGCCGTAGTGAAAGCCGATGGGAGTACCTCTCAGCAAGAACCTCGCTTCGTAGCGGGTATCCTTATCCAGCCCCTTGTCTATGGTTACCGGGATATTGAAACCCGCAAAAACGCCAAAGGATTCAATGTTCTGCGCTGAGGCAAGGACAGACGTAGCCAACAATGAACAGATCAAAGTAATCCTCATGAGGAAACTCGGTAGTCAAGGGGTTTAGTGTTATGCCAACCTCTGTTAGGAGGTAATTACAAAATTAAGACAAAATAGGCATTGATCGCCTACAATCATAGCTATTGACTTATTTTGCGGCCCGGAAGCAAATGAGTACGCTGTGCTGAGTCGCATGAAATTCCTTGGAGAAGGATTACGCTGGCGGGGAAACATCTACATGATGCTGGCACTGCAGCTCCTCACGATGATGCTGCTGTACCAGTTGTGCAGGTTTGCATTTTATCTGTATAACCTCTCATTCTTTCCGGGGATGACCGTTGTGCGCTACATAAGAATAGCACTGGGCGGGATGCGATTCGATCTGACCGCACTTCTTTACCTTAACTCCCTGCTGATCCTGTTGTCGATCATCCCTTTTCATTTTCGTTTTGGAGATCGTTATCAGCGGGTGATGCGCTTGCTGTTTGTCGGCATCAATGCCCTGGGATTGGCTGCCAACATAGCGGATGCACTTTATTATCGTTATACGTTACGTAGAACAACCCTGAGTGTCTTCAGTCAGTTTCAGCACGAGCAAAATTTTCTGAGCCTGATCAGTCAGTTTCTCCTCGACTATTGGTACGCGGTTATATTTCTCGCAGCGTTGGTATACATCCTCATCTCCGTAAGCCGCAGGCTCAGGGTGAGTGGACCTCAAGTCCGGAACCTTGTTGTTTCCTATGTGGGTGGAACGGTTGGCATGCTTGTCATTGTCGGACTCGTGATTGCCGGCATACGTGGTGGATTTGGAGAAAGCACACGACCCATCACGCTTTCAAATGCAGCGCAGTATGCAACGGCCCCCAAGGATGTGAATCTTGTATTGAATACACCTTTTGCACTGCTGAGGACAGCCCGCACTCCGGTCATCGACAAAGTACAGTATTTTGCCTCTGATGAGGATGCCGCAAAGTTGTTCTCACCTATTCATGTTCCCACTGACAGCGCGGCATTTCGGCCATTGAATGTCGTGGTCATCATCCTGGAAAGTTTCTCCAAAGAGTTCTTCGGCGTGTACAACCAGGGCGAGCAGAATGGGAACTACAAGGGCTACACACCTTTTCTGGATTCATTGGTAAAGAAGGGTGTAGCTTACCAGTACTCCTTCGCCAACGGCAGAAAATCCATCGACGCAATGCCGTCAGTGATATGCAGCATACCTTCCATTGAGGTGCCATACGTGTTATCTCATTATTCAGGAAACAGGGTAAACAGCATGGCCAGCCTGTTGAAGAAGAAGGGATACTATTCAGCATTCTTCCATGGCGCACCTAACGGATCGATGGGCTTTCAGGCCTTCGCGAATTCCTGTGAGTTTGACAACTACTATGGAAAGGATGAATACAATAACGATGCAGATTACGATGGCATCTGGGGAATATGGGACCACAAGTTCCTGCAGTACTACGCCCGGAAGATGAATGAATTCAAAGAACCATTTTACACAAACTTCTTCTCCGTATCATCTCATCATCCCTACAACCTTCCAGACGAATACAGGGGCCGCTTCAAAGAAGGTGAGATGACTATCTACAAGTGTATTGAGTACACCGACGAAGCCCTGCGTCAGTTCTTCCGGACAGCCTCAACAATGCCGTGGTACAAGAACACCATTTTTGTCATCACTGCTGATCATGCGTCCGCGCAGATCAAACTTCCGGTCTACAACACAGCCTGGGGTTATTTCGCAATCCCGATTTTTTTCTTCCGCCCCGGGCAGGATGGAGGCGGAATCCGCCCTGAGATCATTCAGCAAATTGACATCATGCCCACCATATTGGGGACACTGCATTATGACCAGCCATACGTAGCCTTTGGCAGAGATGTACTTCATGACCGCACAAACCCGTTTGCTTTTAATTATCTGGACAATACATACCAGGCCTTCAGGGGCAGCTACCTGCTTCAATTCAATGGCACCAGTCCCATAGGGTTATATGATTTTCGGAAAGACCGGATGCTGTCCCGGAATCTGATCCAGGACCTTCCTGACACGGTGGCGGTAATGGAAAATGAGTTAAAGGCCTTCATCCAGCAATACAATAACCGCATGGTGGATGACAATCTAACTATGAACGGAAGACTGTCGCCTGGGAAAAACAATTAGTTAGAGGGTATAGGGGTAAAGCACCTGGGAGGTGTCTTGATGTCAAAAACCCCAGATAATGAAACTGCTTGCCAATCACTTGCCTATCTTCATTTGTCTTGCAGGATTATTCAGTGCCTGCTTCCCGCAGCAAGACCCTGGTCCGGTACAATTTGACCGACGCAGTTATGCACTGATGGGGTTTGACCGCGTCGAGGCAGACGAAGCCCTCATTATTACGGTGCAGTCATCACCTTTTTACTCGGTTTATGCAGAAGGAGATAGAAGGAACCTCGACGACCTCGTGGTTGTTAAGTTGGGCAACACACTCAGGCTTGGATTTTCTTCTGCGAAGAGAAGAGATCATCCCACCTATCTCACCATTCAACTTCCGGCCCTTGGCAATCTCTTGTTGTCAGGAGCCTCCAATGCCATAGCAAGCGGATTCCAATCGGATATGGACATCACGCTTTCAGGCGGATCGGTTGGTCAGTTTGATCTTCAGTGTGCTTCGGTCAAAGTGATAATCTCCGGCGCATCACGGGCCACATTTACAGGAAAGGCTACGGCATTTAACGGGAATGTCTCAGGCATGTCGTCGCTGCATGCTGCTGATTTGTTTGCACACCAAGTGGACATATCGGTTTCTGGATTGAGTGAAGCAAGGGTGTGGGCCAATGAAACACTGAAGGCGAATGCTTCAGGATCAAGCGTCGTATTTTACAAAGGGAGCCCTTCGGTTACGGCCACTGTTGCAGATGGCAGCGACGTAAAGCCCAACTAAACAACCGGTCAGGCGAGATTATGATAGACGTTTTGAACGTCATCATCTTCTTCCAACGCTGAAATACATTCCATCACTTCATCCTGCTCTGCTTCACCGAGTTCCTTGGTTGTTGTGGGAATATACTGAAGCTCCGAACTCTTGGCGGCGAGGCCCTTCGACTCCAGGAATTTCTGCATGTGACCGAATTCTGCAAAGCGTGTGTATACGATGATCTCTTCCTCGTCGCGCTGAATGTCTTCGGCGCCCGCATCGATAAGATCCAGCTCAATCTCATCCAGGTTGATCTTGTCAGGTGCAAATTTGAAGACCCCTTTCCGTTCGAACATGAAGGATACCGATCCCGAGTTACCCATGTTGCCGCCGTTCTTGGAGAAGTGGAGACGGATATTGGCAACCGTCCTGGTGGGATTATCTGTGGCGCATTCGACGACAACGGGCACTCCATGGGGAGCGTAGCCTTCGTATACTACTTCCTGAAAGTCCTTTTCTTCTTTGCTGGATGCCCTCTTGATAGCAGCTTCTACGCGATCCTTGGGCATGTTTACACCTTTGGCGTTTTGTATTGCGAGACGAAGCCTGGGATTGTTATCAGGATTGGGGCCGCCTTGCTTGACGGCAATGGCGATGTCTTTCCCGATGCGGGTGAAGGCCTTGGCCATGCGGTCAAAGCGGGCAAACATCTTGTGCTTGCGTTTCTCGAATATGCGTCCCATAAAGAAGTAACGTAAAAAGGCCCGTAAAAATAATCGTCGCGGACGAAATAGAAAATTCTTTAGCGGGCAAGGCCGGTCAGGTACAAACTGAATTCCAGGGGTCCGGTCTCTTCAAATCCATCAGCCGAAAGATCCTCAAGGATATGTTCATCGAATGTCAGGTCTCTGGACTCAACAGGGCCAGTAATGGGTATGAACAGCTCAGTTCCTTTGAGTTGTATCGGGTTGAGTTTCACCAGTATTTTCCCTTCAGCGGTATCCTTTTTGAAGTACTGATGAACGATATTTGAACTCATAGTCTGTAGTTTTGATCCATGCCATTAAACATTCCTGAACGCCTGGAGACTGCCAGGCTCGTTCTGCAACGGCTCCGGCCTGAAGATGCTGAGGAAATCTTTTATACTTATGCGAGCAAGCCTGAAGCTACGAAATATGTGGCTTGGCCCACCCACAAAAGTCTTGAAGATACCAGAGCTTTCTTGTCGATGGCTCAAAGCAGGTGGCATGAAGGCACTGAGTTTGCCTTCAGTGTCCGGCTGCAGGAACATCACCGACTCATCGGAGGTTGCGGAATGGTGCATCGTGACGGCAACATCCAGTTGGGTTATGTACTCGGCCCACTTCACTGGAATCATGGCTATGCGACGGAGCTTTGCAGGAAACTTATTGAGACGGCTCAAGAGCAACAGGGGGTCTACCGCATTGGTACTTTCGTTGATGTGGAGAATACGGCTTCCGTTCGCGTGCTCCAAAAGTCGGGCTTTGTTGAGGAGGCAAGGCTCGAAAAGTGGTTCCGTTTTGTGAACCAGGAGAATGCCGCAAAGGACTGCATTTTATACAAACTGCCGATGTGACATGAGGTCGGCAATCGTTGCACATAGCACCTTACGATTCACACTTCATGTGCTGGTGGCTGGTGCCCTGGCATTGTCAGCAGGACATGCAATGGCACAGCAGGATACTGTTACTTTTCAACTGGTGTTGGTGGGTGACGCTGGAATGAACGACTTCCCCGGCAGACTGGACAGCATGATGAAGGTCATGCCCAGGTTTAGAGCGCCTTCTGCCATTGTTTATCTGGGCGACAATGTCTATCCGCACGGCATGCCAGGACCGGAAGGTCACGAGCGCAAACAGTCTGAGAGAATTCTTCTTAACCAGGTAAGACTGGCTGAGGACTTTGACAAGACGTTCTTTATTCCGGGCAACCATGACTGGAAGAATGGAAGAAGGGAAGGTCTTGATTATGTGCTGGAGCAGCAGAAGTTTCTTGATTCCCTGAAGAAGGGAAATCTCTTCTTCCCATTGCGTGATGGATGCCCTGGACCTGAAGAAATTCACCTGTCACGTGATATTGTCCTTGTGGCCCTGAACACCCAGTGGTTTCTTCATCCATGGGAACGACCGGAAGGAGAAAAAAGTCATTGTGAAGCGAAGAACAGCGGCGACGTAGTCATTCAGTTTGAAGATATTCTCGAGCGTAATCAGGGCAAACGCATTATCGTGATGGGCCATCATCCAGTGTATAGCTATGGGCCCCATGGTGGAGTATTCACATGGAAAGATCATTTGTTTCCACTGACCGCTGCCAATCCCCACTGGTGGCTTCCGCTTCCTATTGTAGGTTCGCTGATGCCATTGTATCGTCAGGTATTCGGAGATATTCAAGATGGTGCACATCCGCGCAATAAGGCATTTCGTCGCAGCCTTGAGGAGGTGCTGAGCGATTATCCCGGCACTCTGTATGCCAGCGGACATGAACATGCGCTTGAGCATATCTCGAAAGACAGCGTCACCTATGTGGTCAGCGGTTCCGGTTCCAAATCTTCGGTGGTTAAGAAAAGAGGTTTTGCTCAATTCGTCAGCTCCGAGAAAGGCTATGTGAGAATACTACTTAGCGGCACGAGCGCCAAAGTGGAGTATTACTCAGCCAGCGGTAAACTGGCGGAAATGATGTTACCGGAATTGAAGCCGTTGAAGCCCCTCGTGTTTGAATACAAAAAGTCGGACACTTTATGGGTGGAGGCGCACGCAAGCAACAGATATGAGACAACTTCTTTTCGCAAGATTTTCCTGGGAGAGAATTACCGAAAGGAATGGAAGTCAAATATCCAGTTACAGGCCTTTGATATCGGCCGTGAGCATGGTGGGCTTAAGATTCTGAAAAGGGGCGGAGGGATGGAGACGATGACCTTGCGGTTGGAAGATTCTCTGAAGCGTGAATACAGTCTGCGATCTGTTGAAAAATATCCCGCCAAGGCCATGCGCCCCAACCTTCGAAAGACGCTTCTGCAGGGAGTGGTTCAGGATCAGATTTCGGCGGAACATCCCTATGCAGCGCTGGCTGTAGCGCCGCTTGCACGGAGCGCCGGGATCTACCATGCCAATCCCAAACTGGTCTATGCGCCCTATGATGTGCGATGGGGCACCTACAAGAAAGACTTTGCCGGCCAGATGATGATTTTTGAGGAGCGGCCGGATGGTTCAGGTAATGGCATGCCCTACTTCGGCAATCCTCAGCGAATGATCAGCACTCACCGCCTCCTGGAACACATGGACAAGGATAATGATAATCGTGTTGATCAGCATTTGGTGTTGAAGGCGAGATTATTTGATATGCTGATTGGTGATTGGGACAGGCATGATGATCAATGGCGATGGGGTGAGTTCGATGAAAAGAAGACGAAAGTGTTCAGGCCCATTCCACGCGATCGTGATCAAGCATTTTTCATCAAGGATGGATTGGTGCCGTCCAAAATGGCAAAGAAACGGTTTCATCCCTACCTCGAAGGATTTGATTACAAGATCTACTGGGCGCCTGGACTGATGCAGGTGGGGCGGTGGTTTGACCGGACTTTTCTTAATGAGATGAATCGTGCAGACTTTGAAAAGGCATCAAAGGAACTTGTGTCAAGTCTGACCGATGCTACCATTGATTCAGCAGTGCGGCGCCTTCCTGCCGGAATCTTCCAGCTTCATGGGCAGGAAATCATAGATAAACTAAAGGCAAGGAGGAATATACTTACGCACCATGCTCTTGTCTACTATGATTTTCTTTCTGACATCGTGACGGTGCGTGGCTCCAACAAGAGAGAGTGGTTTGAGGGGCAATGGACTGAATCCGGAAAGCTGAACCTGACAGTATATAAGCGGGACAAGGATGGGCACAAGGGAAAACAGTTATACTACCGGGAGTTCATTCCTGGGGAAACAAGGGAGTTAAGGCTTTTCGGTCTTGGGGGTGACGACTACTTTCGTTTTACCGGAGCCTCCGACAAACCTTTGAAGCTGCGGGTGATCGGCGGGCCCGGATCTGATTTGCTTGAAAACCTGGAAAGGGGTAAGTCCCGACTTTTTGTTTATGATGACAAAGGGGGAATCCAAATGACAGGGAAAGGAATAAGGGATAAGACTTCCAATGATCCGAAGGTGAATGAATATGACCGGAAGGACTTTGAGTACAACAAAGTTTCGCCCAAGCATACCGTGACCTACAATATTGACGATGGTGTTTTTGTCGGCACGGGATTTTCTACAATAGCACATGGTTTCAGAAAGAAGCCTTACCAATCTCATCATATGCTTCAGGGGAGCTACGCAATAAAGACGAGTTCATTCAACATCCGGTATGAGGGCAGATTCCCTTCCTTGATCGGCAAATATGACCTGGAAGTTGATGCAGATATGAAGTCTCCGAATTATGTAAACAACTTTTTTGGATGGGGTAATGAATCGGTGTTTGATCAGCATATCAATGAGCAACCCGGGCTGAACGGTGTGCCAACAGCAATTGACTATTACAGGCTGCGATTCAAGGAGACGCACGTGGAGGTTAAACTCCGCCGGCAAATCGGTCAGTGGGGTTATATTAAAGGCGGACCGATTGTTCAACGCGGTGAAATCGTTGACCCGTCGCAGGATCGCTTTATCAAGGAATACAATGCCACCTTGCCTGCAAGTATTCTGGCCACCCCGAAGAATTTCGGTGGTTTCACTTTCAACGCAGGGCTGGACAAAAGAGACCACCAGACTTATACGACGAGAGGAATTGTCGTAAAGCTGGCGGGCAGATACATGCAGGAGCTTGGCGGTCCCGGCTTCACCACGCATAATGCTTCCTTCACTTTGTATCAGTCATTCAGGTTGCCTGCAAAAGTTACGTTTGTATTCAACGCTGGCGCAGGTCATAATACCGGCACCTACCAGTTGTACCAGGCCCAGGCTCTGGATGGAAAGACCGAGATCCGCGGTTTCCGGAAAACACGGTTTTATGGAGATACCAAAGTCTATTTCAATAATGAATTGCGACTCCGGCTTGGCAATGTGCATACCTATCTGTTCCCTGCCGAATTTGGCCTTCATGCGTTTTATGATGTAGGGCGTGTGTGGTACAGGGACATGAATGGGGTTGACCCATCCGCGGCAACAGGAGTCTCCAATGTGTGGCACAATAGTTTCGGCGGTGGGCTGTGGTTTATACCCTATGATCTCACGACGATCGTGACAGAGATTGGGCAATCCAATGAAGGCACGTTGTTCTACCTCAGGCTCGGATTCCTTTTCTGATCAACCAATCGTGAAGGCAGGCTCCTCGGAGAGGGTGCTAATTGCGCCATTTTCGAATTCAAGAAGTGCGGCCCAGGTATCCATATAGAGCGCAGCATCTTCTTTCAGATTGTGGCAGAGATGTTTTCTCGTCCCTGGCAAGTGAGCAAGCACCTCTGGATCGCTGAGTCGCTCCAGGTGAATGAGGTCTTCGATCTTAAGGTCTGCGGCCAGCAATGATGAGATCAGGTCATCCATGGCCGACCCGCTCGTCGGGCAGTAGTCGTTCAGTTGTTCACTCCAGTCACCGTATCGTTGCATTGCAGCATTATGGATTTCGCGATCGGATTGTAGACTAAGTTCCTGGGCGAGGAACCCACAGTTGCAACGGCCCATATGACCCCACTGATAGTCTTTGCTGTCCTGAATCCGTGCAGCGGCGCGCCGCAAAGCACTAATCAAGGTAATCTTATCCCCGTTCATACGGTAAATATATGGCACCAGTAGACTTGTTGGAAAAGAATATGTAATTAGGATATACCGCAAGTCCCACTCATGTCTCTGACCGGCTCTGTATTCACAGAAGAGAATTTCAGAAAGATGGTCGAGTATGCCCCTATCGGCATACTGATCATAGACCATGAAAAGAGCTGGCAGTTTGTGAACCGGAAGTTTTGTGAAATAACGGGGTACTCGCGTGAGGACCTTATAGGCAAGACATTCCTGGATATTACCTACCCGGAAGACATCGAGAACAACTTGCAGTTGTACCACCGGATGATATCAGGCGAGATAAAGGAATACTTTTATGAGAAGAGATACATCCGGAAGGATGGTCGTGTTATCTGGGTGCGGCTTTCCGTAGCAGGCGTATGGATGGACGGGGAATATTCCCACATGGTAGTTTCGGTAGAAGATATTGATGCCAGTAAGCAGCATCAGAAGGCAATCGAATCGAAAAACCTGGAACTCGACCGTTTGTTCTACAAGGCCTCTCATGACCTTAAGGCACCTGTTGCCACGCTGGCCGGACTCTGTCATCTGCTGAGCCTGGAACATGTGGAACTCAGGCATAATGAATCCTTCAGGTACCTCGAAAAGACTATCTCTTATCTGAAGAAGCAGAATGAGCTCTTGTTGGAAGTTACAAAGATCTATGAGTGGGTGCCCCGGATGAGCGCCACACACCTGGAACAACTGGTACGGAATACCGCGCAAAGCCTTCATGTGAATGGTACGCCATTGCGGCTGACGGATCTTGATGTATGCATTGATACAGAACCCGGATTACTTGCCATAGCGGTCCGCAACATACTTGACAACGCCATCCGTTATGTCAAACCTGGATTGAGAGCCAATATTATTGTGGATTATGTTGCAATGCCCGGTGCCCATAAGCTTACAGTTTCAGATCAGGGGACAGGAATTCCCAGACAGGAAATGGATCAAATTTTCAGCATGTTTCATAAGGCGCATGAAAAGGCAGGGGGAAGCGGTATGGGACTTTACATCGCTTCGAAGGCTATTGAGCGCCTTTCCGGCAGGATCACTGTGGCTTCGGAAGAAGGGGATGGTTCCAGTTTTTCCATCATTCTTCCAGACATGGGTGTCAGGAATTTTGTTAATTAGAGCTCGCTTACTATACTTGCCGGAAGTTTATTGAACGGAACAAAATGGGTAAAGGCGACAAAAAATCTGCAAAAGGCAAACGTTATAAAGGCACCTATGGAGTGAACCGCAATAGAAAGGCTATTAAGGCCAGACTCAAGCGTTCAGCTTCCTCAAAGCCTGCAGTAACACCCGGAGTTGAAGAAAAACCGAAAGCGAAGAGGACTTCGAGAAAGAAAGAAGGCCCTGCTGAATAATACAATTTGGAATAGAGTAATGAGACAAAACCTCAATATGGCATGGTGGTGGCATCGGTTCGAGACGGATCGGTGTATGGCTATGCATTGAGTTGAAAGATCAACAATATTGAAAGCCCGCTTCCGATCCGGAAGCGGGTTTTTTCTTTTTTATACACAGACGAATTCAAAATGAAATATTCATTATATACAACGACGAAGAAACTGCTGGCGGATACACTCACCCCTGTGAATTTGTACCTGAAGCTCCGGGATGTGCATGCCGGAACCATCTTGCTGGAAAGTTCCGATTATCATGGTCACGAAAACAGCCTGTCCTTTATTTGCTGTAAGCCGACTTCGATTTTCAAGGTGGAGGGCAATGCCATCGAGACGAGATTTCCTGATGGCAGGAAGCAAAGAAGAGCCATTGAAAAACGGCAGGATGTACTTGAAGAGCTTGAATCATTTCGTAATTCCTTTACCGTGGAGTCGGAACCCGGGAGGTATCCTGTGGGATTCTTTGGATACACAACATTTGACGCCGTCAGGTTCTTTGAAGAGGTCGATCTGAAGATTATCAATTCACTCGTTCCTGATATGATCTACAGCCTGTATCAGTATGTAATTGTCATCGATCATTTTTCCAATGAATTGACGCTTGTGGAGACTGGACTCCAGCGGCAAACTGATTCCGGAATTGACGATCTCGAAAAAATCATCTTCAGCAACAGGTTTCCGAGTTTCCCCTTTAATCTCGATGGTGAGGAAATATCTGCCATGAATGATGCGGACTTTCTGGATCTCGTGGAGCAAGGAAAGCAGCATTGCCACAGGGGGGATGTATTCCAGGTGGTGATGTCAAGGCGCTTCAGCAGGCCATTTCATGGCGATGAGTTTAATGTGTATCGTTCCCTCCGCTCCATCAACCCATCACCGTACCTATTCTACTTTGATTACGGCAACTTTAAACTTTTCGGTTCATCGCCCGAAGCCCAGCTTCAGATCAAGGGACGAAAGGCCAGTATCTTTCCTATTGCGGGCACGTTCCGGCGTACGGGAAATGACCGGGAAGACCTTGAGCTTGCAAATCGGCTTGCGGCCGACGAAAAGGAAAATGCGGAACATGTGATGCTGGTTGATCTGGCCCGGAATGACCTGAGCAAAGAAGCGGATCGCGTGACGGTGGAGGTCTTCAGGGAAATCCAGTATTATTCACATGTTATCCATCTTGTCTCAAGAGTGACTGGCAACCTGCGAGCTGATGCCTCACCATTGAGATTGGCGATTGACACCTTTCCGGCAGGCACACTTTCAGGCGCACCCAAGCACCGGGCACTGCAACTGATCAACCAATATGAACCGGTCAACAGAAGTTTCTATGGTGGCGCCATTGGATTCATGGGACTCAATGGTGATTACAATCACGCCATCATGATCAGAACATTTCTGAGCAAGAACAACAATCTGATTTGCCAGGCGGGAGCAGGGGTGGTGGCGAAGTCAGATGCAGGGAGTGAACTGAAAGAAGTGAACAATAAGCTGGAGGCCCTGAGAAGCGCACTGGTGATGGCGGAAAAAATTTGATGTATTAAACAGAAGCAATAATGAAAATGCTGGTGATAGACAACTACGATTCGTTTACCTACAACCTTGTCCACATCCTTAGGGACCTGGGTATCGAGCCTGATGTTTACAGAAATGACAAGATCAGTGTTGGTGACGTCGGACATTATGATAAGATTCTTCTTTCACCGGGCCCCGGTCTTCCTTCGGAAGCAGGTATCATGCCCGAAGTGATCCGCACATATGCGCCCTCAAAGTCCATACTCGGTGTCTGTCTTGGCCACCAGGCTATCGCGGAAGCTTTTGGCGGTGATTTGTATAACCTCAGTGAGGTACTACATGGAGTGACTTCTGTCGCTCAGGTAGTCGACACAAGAGAATGCCTGTTCAATGGGCTGCCGGCAAAGATCAGGGTCACACATTACCACTCCTGGGCCGTGAAAGAAAAGAGCATGAACGACTCTTTAAAGGTAACAGCCAGGAACGACGACGGTGTGGTGATGGCGCTTGCTCATCGCGCCTATGATGTGAAGGGATTGCAATTCCATCCTGAATCTGTGATGACCGAGCATGGTAAGAAGATAATAGAAAACTGGGTGTCAAATATTGAGCAACCCATGTGAGGAGCGGACGTATGAAACATATCCTTAACGAACTCATTGCCCACAGGTCTCTCAGTAAAGAGGAGGCAAAGAATGTACTGTTGGAGCTGGCAACCGGAAAGTATAATGCGAGCCAGATGAGTGCCTTTATGACCGTGTACATGATGCGCGCGATCACGATCTCAGAACTGCAGGGGTTCCGCGATGCGATGCTGGAACTGTGTATACCTGTCAGGTTTGATGAACCTGTCATGGACGTGTGCGGGACAGGCGGTGACGGTAAGAATACGTTCAACATCTCAACCCTGTCATCATTTGTTGTAGCTGCTGCCGGGCAACCAGTAGCCAAACATGGTAATTACGGTGTGTCGTCAGTGAGCGGCTCATCGAACGTGCTGGAATATTTCGGGTTCAGGTTCACGAATGACTATGAGCATCTGAAGAGAAGCCTGGAAGAGACCAACATTTGTTTTATGCATGCACCCTTATTTCACCCTGCCATGAAGAATGTGGCGCCGATCAGAAAGGAATTGGGAGTAAAAACATTCTTTAACATGCTCGGCCCTATGGTAAATCCTGCTCTTCCGCCAAGACAACTGGTGGGCGTCTTTAATCTTGAACTGGCTAGACAATACGGGTATCTCTATCAGGATACCGGGAAGTCGTTCATTATACTCCACGACATGAACGGATTTGATGAAGTATCCCTTACCGGTGGTGTTAAAGTATTTTCCAATCAGGGGGAGTGTGTATTGGAGCCCGGAGACTTTGGGTTGGAAGAACTTCAAACGATGGAATTGGCGGGAGGTGCAACCGTAGAAGCGTCGGCACGTATCTTCAGGGATGTGATCGAGGGTAAAGGTACCCACGCACAAATGGCGGCGGTAATGGCCAATGCAGGCCTTGCTCTTTTCTGTGGTGATCCCGCGCGTTCCCTGCAGGATTGTGTTGCACTGGCAGGAGAGATGCTCAGGTCTGGGAAGGCACTTCAGGTGTTCAGGAAGGCAATGGAGATCTACAAATAGGACATGGACAACATTCTGGATAAGATAGTCCAAAGAAAGCTGCAGGAGGTTTCAGAACGCAAGGGACTGCATTCCATGAAGTTGTTGGAGTCGGCGCCTCTGTTCGGACGGCAGACATTATCCCTGGAAACATTTGTCAGGGACCCTTCGAGATCAGGAATCATTGCAGAAATCAAGCGGAGGTCGCCGTCGAAAGGCGTGATCAATAGCAACATTTCAGTCGCCGGTGTAGCCTCCGGATACCGGGATGCAGGGGCCTCTGCAATTTCTGTCCTGACGGACGGGGACTTCTTCGGTGGGAGTGAGGAAGATTTGATGCAAGTCCGACAGATTGTTGAAATACCTGTTCTGCGAAAAGAATTCATCATTGATGAATACCAAATTGTGGAATCCAGATCTATCGGTGCTGATGCGGTTCTTTTGATCGCAGCTATCCTGACCCCGACACAGTTGAAGAATTTCGTGAGATTGGCACATGCATTGTCGATGGAAGTGTTGCTGGAGATCCATGGTGAGAATGAACTTGACAAAGCGGTGCAAGCAGAACCGGATCTGATCGGAGTCAATAACCGGGACCTGAAAACTTTTGATCTTTCAGTTGATACAAGCCGCAAATTATCGTCCATGATCCCGAATGTCTTTGCGAAGGTATCGGAGAGCGGAATTGAATCACCTGCTGTGATACAGGAATTGAAGCAGTTAGGTTATGAAGGGTTTCTTATCGGGCAAACTTTCATGCAGGCAAAAGACCCGGGATGTGCTGCAAAGGATTTCATTGGTTCGTTGAAAAAGACCTGAGCTATGGCTGGTAGATCAACCCTTTTGTGCAAAGTGTGCGGGATGACGGATACGGACAATATCCTGGCTGTGTCCGCTCTTCAGCCTGACCTGGTGGGGTTTATATTCTATCGTGAGTCGAAACGTTATGTTGGGGAAACGTTTACTGTGCCAAAGGGCTTGCCAACCACTATCGGAAAGGTGGGAGTCTTTGTCAATCAGCATGTCGAGGATATTCTCAGCCTCGTTCGGAGGTATGAGCTCCAATATGTTCAATTGCATGGTGACGAGTTGCCTGGACAATGTACGTTTCTTAAAGAGCGGGGCTGCAAGGTGATAAAGGCATTTGGCGTCGGCGATGGATTTTCATTCGCAACTACGCAGCCATACCGGGACCACGTGCATTGGTTTCTCTTCGATACAAAGACTTCCGGATATGGAGGCAGCGGCAGGAAATTTGATTGGTCCATGCTGAAAGCGTATGATCAGTCGGTGCCGTTCCTGATCAGTGGTGGCATAGGGCCAGGAGAGTTGGACGGTCTCGATGTTCTGTATGGAATGAACCTTGTGGGGATTGATATGAACAGCGGAGTGGAGTCATCGCCGGGAATAAAGGATATTGCCAAAGTGAACGAGGTCATAAAAAAAATAAGGTCAATATGAAATTCAGTGTAGATAATCGGGGCTACTATGGTGATTTCGGTGGAGCCTATGTGCCGGAAATG
>JBDHXU010000042.1:0-28306 GCA_039810905.1 Cyclobacteriaceae bacterium
CTCATCTATATTCAAAATGCTGATGCGCTGCTATTTAACATTGCACCATTCATCGTCATCGTTGCATCCATAATGGCCATTGGCTCAATACCCTTTGCAAGAGGATTGCAAGCCGTGGATCTGAACATAGGCGTACTCTACATCCTGGCCATTTCCAGCATGGGCGTCATCGGTGTGCTCATTGCAGGGTGGGCCAGCAATAACAAGTACTCGGTCATAGGCGCGATGAGAAGTGGTGCGCAAGTTATCAGCTATGAACTGTCAGTGGGCCTTGCCCTTCTCTGCATCATCACCTATGCCGGCTCGATGCAGCTTTCCGAGATTATCAAATCACAGGAAGACGGATGGTGGCTGTTTAAAGGTCACATTCCAGCGGTGATCGCCTTTGTGATCTACCTGATTGCCGGTACCGCCGAAACCAACCGTGGTCCTTTTGACCTGGCAGAGGCGGAGTCAGAACTGACGGCAGGATTTCACACAGAGTATTCAGGCATCAAGTTCGCGTTCTTCTTTCTGGCCGAATACATGAACATGTTTATCATTGCAGCTTTGGCCACCACCCTCTTCCTTGGCGGGTGGCTGCCCTTCCATATCTACAACTTTGCTTTCTTCAATAACCTGATGGATTACATCCCTCCCGTGATATGGTTTTTCGCTAAGACTGCGTTCGTGATCTATGTAATGATGTGGTTCAAATGGACGTTTCCCCGGCTGCGTATTGATCAGCTCCTCGCACTGGAGTGGAAGTACCTCCTGCCAATCAGCCTGTTGAACCTGATGGTGATTTCATTCTTAACCCTCATGCAATGGCACTTCTGAAAACCTTCAAAGACATAGGCAACTACTTTCGCGAAATAGCGGAAGGCGTTGCTTCCCTGATCAGGGGCATGAAAGTAACGGGGCGTTATTTCGTGAAGCCCAGCGAGATTGTGACACAGAAATATCCTGAAAACAGGGCTGAACTGAAGATGTTCGACAACTTCAAGGGAGAGCTGGTGCTGTTGCACAACGACAAGAATCAGCACCGCTGTGATGCGTGCTACAGTTGCGAACGTAAATGCCCTAACGGATCCATTGAAGTCATTTCCTCAAGGGTAACAGGCCCTGATGGACGAACAAAACGTGTCCTCGACAAATACGTCTACCACCTGGACACATGCACCTTCTGCGGCTTGTGCGTGGAGGCCTGTGATCAGGATGCGCTTGCCTTCAGTCAGGAATTTGAACACGCTGTCTTTGATAAGTCCGCACTCATTAAAGTCCTGAATCATCCAGGTTCGATAGCTGAGCCGAAAGAAGAAGAACATAAAGAAACAAAAGAATGACCGGTCCCAAGATCATATTCTATATTCTGGCAGCTGCCATTGTTGTCTTCTCCGTACTTTCAGTAGCCGACCGGAGAATTCTGCGCGCTGCAATCTACCTGCTTTTCGTATTGGTGGCCATGGCCGGGCTGTACTACATGATGAACTTCCAGTTTCTGGCGGCTGTACAGCTCATCATTTATGCAGGCGGTATCGTTGTGCTCATTATCTTTTCAATTCTCCTCACGAGCCAGATCAACAGCAAGCTTGATCCGCCCAAGCTCGGCAATCTCCTGCTTGGAGTCATTACAGCCATCGGAGGAATAGCCATTTCCACTGTTACCATCGTCAAATACGGATTTACTCCCGGCAACCAACCCGCCATCGAACCGACCATGCGCACCATCGGGCACCAATTGATGGACACGGGTGAATACGGGTATGCGCTGCCTTTCGAAGTCATCGGCATCCTCCTGCTCGCCGCACTGGTAGGCACCATCTTTATCGCCAGAAAAACATGAATCTCTCATCTGAAATACCGCTCCAATACATGCTCGTGCTGAGTACACTTGTATTCTTCATCGGGCTTGTAAGTATCATCATACGGCGCAATCTGATTACCATGCTGATGGGAATCGAGCTTATGCTTAATGCCGTGAATATCAATTTTGTGGCCTTTAACCACTACCTGTTCCCTAACCGGCTGGAGGGACACTTTTTCACCATGATCATAATTGCCATCGCGGCGGCAGAAGCCGCGGTCGCCATCGCACTCATTATTAATATATACCGCAAAGTCGGAACGGTCAGCGTAGATGACATTGAAGAACTGAAGTACTGAACTATGGACTTTTCATTCACCATCCTGATTCTCGCACTGCCCCTGTTTTCTTTCGCTTTCCTGGGTCTGACCAGTAAATCGTTGAAAGCCGACCTGGCCGGATATGCAGGTACCACCTCGCTCCTGTTTATCACCGTGCTATCTTATTTGACTGCGTGGCGTTACTTCAGTGGCGGCGATGCAGAAGCCGGTTTCGGAACCACGATAGCCATGAACTACCTGTGGCTGAATTTCACAGACTCGCTCCAGATACACATCGGCATACTGCTTGATTCTCTTTCCATCATGATGCTCGTCGTCATTACCACGGTTTCACTGATGGTGCATATCTACAGCCTCGGCTACATGAAAGGTGAAAAAGGATTTCAGCGGTACTATGCATTTCTGTCGCTCTTTACATTTTCCATGCTGGGACTGGTGGTGGCCACCAACATTTTCCAGATGTACATCTTCTGGGAACTGGTGGGGGTTTCCTCTTATCTGCTCATCGGGTTTTACTATGAAAGGCCGTCTGCAGTAGCCGCTTCTAAAAAGGCATTCATTGTAACCCGCTTTGCCGACCTGGGATTTCTCATCGGCATCCTGATGCTGAGCTTCTCGACAGGAACTTTTGATTTCGACGCGCTCACCAGCCCGACTGGTCCTGTAATAAGTCAACCGTCAGGCAGCCTCTTCATGGGCCTGTCCGTGACAACGTGGGCGATGCTGTTCATCTTCATGGGGGGTGCCGGCAAGTCCGCAATGTTCCCACTGCATATCTGGCTGCCGGATGCCATGGAAGGCCCAACACCCGTGTCGGCCCTCATCCATGCCGCTACCATGGTGGTTGCAGGTGTATACCTTGTTGCAAGGCTCTTCCCTATCTATGCAATGTCGGCGCCTGAAGCGCTGGAGGTGATTTCTTACATCGGAAGTTTTACTTCACTATTTGCGGCCGTTATCGCCTGCACCCAACTTGATATCAAAAGGGTGCTGGCTTACTCCACCTTGTCGCAAATTGGTTATATGATGGTAGCACTGGGTGTTTCCGGTTATGGCGGTGAGGCAGGCCTCGGATACATGGCATCGCTTTTCCATCTCTTCACCCATGCCTTCTTTAAAGCACTTCTCTTCCTAGGTGCAGGCTCTGTCATTCACGCTGTTCACAGCAACCTGATGACGGATATGGGAGGACTCAGGAAATATATGCCTGTCACACACATCACATTCCTCGTTGCCTGTCTGACTATTGCCGGATTACCCCCACTGTCTGGTTTCTTCAGCAAGGATGAAATACTCGTCGCTGCCTTCGAACACAACAAAATCATCTTTGCTGTTCAATGGCTGGTTGCAGGGATCACGGCTTTCTACATGTTCAGGCTGTACTTCAATATTTTCTGGAACAGGACCCCTGAATATCATCACGCACCACATGAATCACCGGCTACCATGACCTTGCCCCTTAGTTTCCTCGCGGTGGCTTCTGTCTTTGCAGGGCTTGTACCCTTCCATGAACTGGTTACCTCAGACGGAAAATCATTTGAAACATCTTTTCATATGCTCGTTGCTTTGCCTTCCGTTGCCGTTGCACTGGCGGGGATAGGAATAGCCTATATAATGTATTTCAAACAGAATGAGCGTCCCGCAAAGTTGGCCGCCAGCATCAGCGGAATCTACACCGCTGCTTTTCACAAATTCTATATTGACGAGATCTACATTTTCATTACCAAGGGCATCATCTTCCAGTTTATCTCCAGGCCTGTAGCATGGTTTGACCGTCATATTGTGGATGGCACAATGAACCTGATTGGAAATACCACGGTGGCAGCTTCAGTTGTGATCCGAAGAATCCAGTCTGGCAAAGTGCAGCTTTATATCTGGTTCTTTGCATCAGGTGTTTTGTTGTTGACTCTTTACATGTTACTTCAATAGAAAAGCGAATATGAATCCGCTATTACTTCTTATCCTCATACCCGCCCTTACGATGGCCGGCATTATGCTGGCCGGCGATGTGAAACGGACCCGTGTCATTTCGGCTGTCGGGATGAGTGCTCAATTGCTGTTCTCTTTCGTATTGCTCTATTGGTTCTATCAGCTGCGGCAATCCGGAAACACTGACGAAATGGTGTTTGTATCCACCACAGTCTGGTATCCTTCGCTCAACATTCAATTGAAATTCGGGATTGATGGCATCTCCATGTCAATGATCATGCTCACATCCATCGTCACATTTGCTGGTGTGTTCGTCTCGTGGCAGGTGGAGTACCTGACCAGGGAGTTCTTCATTTCGCTCATCCTGCTGGCCACAGGAGTATTCGGATTCTTCATTTCACTGGATCTTTTCACCATGTTCCTCTTCTATGAAGTGGCCGTGATCCCGATGTACCTGCTCATCGGCATCTGGGGCAGCGGGCCAAAGGAATACTCGGCAATGAAACTGACACTCATGCTAATGGGTGGTTCTGCCCTTCTTCTGGTGGGGCTTCTTGGCATTTATTTCAACTCTGCCACCAATGGCGGACCCTTAACTTTCGACCTCCTTCAGATTGCCAAGAATGGCTTGCCGCGTGAAGTGCAAATGTTCTTCTTCCCCTTCACCTTCATCGGGTTCGGCATACTCGGCGCACTGTTTCCATTCCACACCTGGTCACCGGACGGTCACGCTTCCGCCCCCACAGCGGTCTCCATGTTGCACGCGGGGGTGTTGATGAAACTGGGTGGCTACGGTTGCTTCAGGGTGGCCATGTACCTGATGCCCGAAGCCGCACACGCCATGGCATGGTTCTTTATCATCCTCACCACAGTGAGTGTGGTATACGGCGCATTCGGTGCCATTTGGCAAAAAGATCTCAAATACATCAACGCATATTCCTCTGTGAGTCACTGCGGACTGGTGTTGTTTGCGCTCCTCATGATGAATGAGACTGCCACTACCGGGGCGTTGCTTCAAATGATCTCACACGGACTGATGACAGCTCTCTTCTTTGCGCTCATCGGCATGATTTATGGCCGCACCCATACCCGCATGATAGATGAAATGGGCGGGCTCATGAAAGTGATTCCGTTCGTCTCTGTTCTTTATGTATTTGCCGGTTTGGCATCCCTGGGCTTACCCGGGCTGAGCGGCTTCGTAGCGGAGATGACCATTTTCGTAGGATCGTTCCAGAATGTCGACACTTTCCACAGGGCGGCAACGATAGTCGCCTGTTCCTCTATCGTTATTACGGCTGTTTACATACTCCGCGTTGTGGGCATACTGCTTTTGGGTCCAGTTCGTAACAACCATTACCTGGAGCTTAAAGATGCGATGTGGTTTGAGAAACTTGGAGGTGTTACGCTGTTGGTCTCAATCATGATCATAGGTATAGCACCCCTTTGGCTGTCCAATCTTCTGAGGGAACCGCTGGCAGCCATGTTGAACCAATTAACGAATTGAGTTTATGACCTGGAATACCCTTTTTATCATGCGTCACGAGGTGCTGCTCACCTTGCTGATCATGTATGAACTTATCGCTGATCTGTCGGATGAAACCAACCGCACCCGGATGGTGAATATCACGATTGCGGGATTCTTCCTATACATGATGGTTGGATTTGTTCCCTCCGAGAATGAAGCGCTTTTTGGGGGGATGTACGTGAATGACGAACTAAGGGTCTTATTGAAGAATATCCTTTCCGTCAGTACTTTCATCGTTCTGCTTCAATCCTCAGCCTGGGCGAAGAGTCCCATTCACCAGGGACGCGCAGGCGCCTTCTACCTTACCTTGTTGTCCACTCTCATGGGTATGTTCTTTATGATATCAGCCGGCGATTTCCTCATGTTGTATCTTGGCCTTGAATTAGCCACGCTTCCCCTCGCCTTGCTGGCTGCTTTTGACAAGGAATTCAGACGCTCGGCTGAAGCCGGAGCCAAATTACTGATGTCGTCTGCGGTCTCTTCCGCAGTGCTCCTGTTCGGACTTTCATTAATGTACGGCATCTATGGCACGCTTCAGATGGAAGACATTGCCCAAATGAATCTGAACAGCGACGTTCATACGATCGCCATCATTTTCTTCATATCGGGTCTCGGCTTCAAGCTTTCACTCGTTCCGTTTCACCTCTGGACGGCTGATGTGTATGAAGGTTCGCCGTTGCCTGTCACTACATACTTCTCTGTTGTGTCGAAAGGCGCTGCGTTGTTCACGCTTATGCTGGTCCTGTACCGTGTGTTCCGGTATCAGACGGATGAGTGGAGAATGCCGTTGTACACTCTGTCCGTACTGACCATGGTGGTGGGCAATCTTTTTGCATTGCGGCAGAAGAACATGAAGAGGTTTCTCGCCTTCAGCTCAATCACGCAGGCCGGGTTTATGCTCCTGGGCTTCATGAATTTCGGCAGGATTGGTATGACTACCATTGTGTACTTCATGCTGATCTACGGACTTTCCAACCTTGCGGTATTTGGCGTTTTGTCCATAATCGTGAGGGCCACGGGGAAGGAGAGCATGGATGATCTCAATGGGTTCTATTCCACCAACCCCAAGCTAGGGCTTGTCATGCTGATGTCATTATTCTCTCTCGCGGGCATACCGCCTGTAGCAGGATTCTTCGGAAAGTTCTTTCTTTTCACAGCCGCGGCCTCCGCGGGTATGTACATCCTGGTCTTCATCGCCGTGCTCAATGCAACGATCTCACTCTACTACTATCTGCTGGTCGTGAAGGCCATGTTCATCAACAAAAACGAAGCGCCAATTCCATCCATCCAATCCACTTTTTACGAAAAACTCGCAATTGGAATTTGTCTCACCGGCATTCTTGCCATCGGGTTTGTGAGTCCATTGTATGAATATATACAGGGACTGATGTAGAACGGGCCACTTCAAGCTTCAGGACGGCATAAGAGGCCCAAAATCAAGGCTTTCGTCGATGGGAATCGATCATCTGGTGCCCTGACAAAAGTCATGTTATCAGGTATTTAGGTCGGGTATTTTTCGTCTGCGTTTGGTCCATTTCTATACCCAAAAAGAACCTGTCATGACTAAAATATTGGAACATCTTGAGGAAGCCACCATCCGCTTTGCCGGCGACTCCGGCGACGGGATGCAGTTGGTAGGAACACAGTTTTCGGAGACTTCAGGGTTTGCGGGCAATGAAGTGAACACTTTCCCGGACTACCCGTCCGAAATCCGGGCTCCAGAAGGCACACTGTATGGAGTCAGCGCCTTCCAGGTACATTTTGGAACTCATAATATCCATACATCAGGTGACTTCATTGATGTACTCGTGGCCATGAATGCCTCCTCCCTGAAAGTGAATATGAACAATCTCAAGAAGGGGGGCATCATTATCGCCAACACAGAAGGCTTCGATGCAAGAAACCTGGGTTTGGCTAAATATCCTGCCAATCCACTGGAAGACGGCAGCTTGCAGGACTACGAGGTGCACGCTGTGGATATGACCAAGGAAATCAAGGGAGAATTCGGTGAGCTCGATATCCCCTCCAAGCTTATTAGCAAGGTTAAGAACATTTTCGCCTTGGGCATTGCCTACTGGTTGTTTCACCGGCCGCTCGAGCCTACTGTGAACTGGATCAACAAGAAATTCAAAGGAAAAGATGATGTCATCCTGGCCAATGTGCATGCACTTCGTGCCGGTTGGAACTATGCTGAGAAGAAGGGAGCCTTCCAACGTCAATATGTTGTCGATCGCTCGCCGCTTCCTCCGGGACGTTATCGCAGCATCACCGGCAACGAAGCCGTGGCATTGGGGCTTGTCGTCGCTGCCAGGAAAGCCAATCTGCCGCTGTTCCTCGGGTCTTATCCCATCACACCGGCAACGGATATCCTTCACGCCATTTCGGGTTATAAGAAATATGGTGTTAAACACCTGCAGGCAGAAGATGAAATCGCAGGAATTTGCAGTGCCATAGGTGCAGCTTTTGGCGGAAGCCTCGCCGCCACTACGACTAGCGGTCCGGGCTTGTCGCTAAAGACAGAAGCCATGGGACTGGCCGTCATGGTGGAGTTGCCGCTCATCATTGTCGATGTTCAGCGCGCGGGTCCCTCCACCGGTTTGCCAACCAAACCCGAGCAGGGCGATCTGTTAATGAGTATGTTCGGACGTCACGGTGAGGCCCCCATGCCGATCCTCGCAGCCTCCGGATCAGCCGACTGTTTCGATATCACTTTGGAAGCCGCTCGCATCGCCTTGAAGTACATGACTCCGGTCTTGCTGCTTAGCGATGGGTACATTGGTCAGGCATCAGAGCCATGGAAAATACCCAGTGTTGCTGCACTGCCAGACATCAAACCGTACTTCACCAAAGAGCAGGAAGGGTTTGCACCTTATAGACGCGATCCCGAAACACTTCGCAGACTATGGGCCATTCCGGGATTTGAAGGAATGGAACACCGCATCGGTGGATTGGAAAAAGAAGATGGGTCAGGCAACGTCAGCAGCGAGGGTGTTAATCACGAAAAGATGGTGCATCTGCGCCAGGAAAAAATCAACCGTATCGCCAACGACATCCCCAATGCGGTTGTCGAAGGAGAGCAAAGCGGAGATTTGCTGATGCTAAGCTGGGGCAGCACCTACGGGGCAGCCAAGACTGCTTACGAACGTCTGCGTGCCAAAGGACATACATTGTCTTTCCTGCACCTTCGTTACCTCAATCCTTTCCCCAAAAACCTGGGTGATATATTGACAAAATTCAAACGTGTGGTGGTTCCTGAATTGAACCTGGGGCAATTGCAATGGCTGCTGCAGGCGAAGTACCTGAAGCCTGTTACCGGCATTAACAAAATGCAAGGCAAGCCCTTTAAGTCCTCTGAACTGGAAGAAAAACTCGAGCGCATGTTAACCCAAAAAGAAGTCCTTGTATGAAAACCGTCGTAGATGAATTGCTGGAGAGACCCCATGCGGGGAATCTGGTATATACCGCCAAAGATTTCAAGCCTGCAGTAGACGTGAGATGGTGTGCCGGCTGCGGCGCCATTTCCGTTCTCTCACCCTCGCAGCGACTCATGCCGGACCTGGGCATGCCTAAGGAAAAGATAGTGTACGTGTCCGGCATAGGATGTTCAGGAAGATTTCCATATTACATGGAAACTTACGGCTTCCACTCTATCCACGGAAGGGCTCTCGCGATTGCTTCAGGATTGAAGATAGCCAGACCTGACCTCAGCGTGTGGGTGGTAACCGGTGACGGCGACAACATGAGCATTGGTGGCAACCACTTTATCCACACTTGCCGTCGCAACGTGGACATGAACATCATGATGTTCAACAACGAAGTGTACAGTCTAACCAAGGGCCAGTACTCTCCCACTTCTCACCGGGGGCAGATTACAAAATCATCTCCGCTCGGTGCATTGGATGACCCATTCAATCCGGTTGCCCTTGCACTCGGGAGCGGCGCTACGTTCGTGGCCCGTGGCCATGACAAAGACCGCAATCAGCTGCAGCTGTTGCTGAAGAGAGCCTATGAACACAAGGGGGTTTCCTTTATCGAGATTTACACAAACTGCCGCATCTTCAATGATGGCGCGTTCGACCTGTACACCAATGCTGAGACCCGAGACAACCATACCATTTTCCTGGAACACGGAAAGCCGCTTGTATTCGGAAAGACCCGTAACAAGGGAATCATCATGGACGGTTACACACCGAGAGTGGTAAACCTTGACCAGGGAGAACATTCTGTGAACGACCTCCTCATTCACAATGAGAAAGACAGCACGCTGGCCTTCATCCTGGCCAACATGACTTACAGCGAGGATCTTCCCCGGCCGATGGGAGTGTTGCAGGCCATCAGCCGCGCACCTTATGAGGAGCGAGTGGTCAACCAGATCCAGCATGAGATTGTCACAAAAGGTGAAGGTGACTTGCAGCAACTGCTGCAGGGAGAATCGAACTGGCTGGTATAGGTTTTCCGCAAAACCTTGCGGTGCAGCACCTTGAAGACAGTGACAACTGCACCCCTTCATTTTATGGAACAGTAGTTCACTGGAATTCAATGCCCGGTCAGCTACCTGGTCACAAAGGTCCTGATCAACAATCCGACAGGGCTTAAAGTCGTCAGTTTGGCCTGGAAAATGGTCTCCTCAGGTCTTCGACAAAGGTATTTTGGGCAACATCGAATACCATGAAGTGTTCGACGTACTGATAATCGGCATACTTAAAGTCTGTGTTGACTAGAACTCCGGTGATAATGAAAATGTAACGTATGTGGGTAATCTTTACTTTCGAGACATAGTTCATGATTTGTTGCTCGGCCTCTGCAGACATCACCATTGTATGTGCAACCGAGGGTAGTGTTGCCTTTTTGATTTCATCTCTGTGGCGAAGGGTAATGGCAGCAATTTTGTCTTCCTGATAATCATCTTCTGTAATATCACCGGTTAACAATCCTATGTCGAGCTTGCCAAGGGCACCCATAAGGGCGCCGCAGCAACTGCTTGCCTCTTCCTGTCCATGGCGTAATACCGTTCCCCAGCCTTTTTGTTCAGAAATCCCGATGTGGGGCTCAACGAGTAAGATCATGGCACCTTCTTCGGGAATGTGGTGGGCAAATGCTTCCAGGCCTGATATGCCGGTAAATGGCAAGCCGGCCAAACCACCCAGATGAAATGGTCCCTTGATTTCGGGGTGTGCATGAAAATCCTTGGTGTATATAATATCATCCACGCAAGTTGAAGTACCCAGTAGCATACTCGCAGGTTGAACTCCATACTTTTTGCCAACATAACTGATCATGGTATCAGCAAAGTCCGACATTCGCATCGCTCCTGGAAATTCGGCCTTGATTTTATTCTCTATCTCCTTTGGAGCGGCAGGCAAAATCCATTCTTCACCTTGAGCTGGGGAGCGTTGCTGATGGCGGGTGCATGACAGACCGATAACGCAAAGAATGACCAGAAAGAACTTTATTTTCATGCTTTACAAATTTTTCCAATTTAGGCGAATAGAATTATCCACGCCCCGGACAATACAAGATTCCAATCACAGAACAATGATGTTGAGCCAATTTTTGCTACTCGAAATCAACAATCCCTAATCGGTAATTGGTAATATATGATCTCAATCCTCGATCTGCTTCATCCTGAACTGATGTCTTTTTCTCACCGGATGAGATTCCAGCATTTTCAGGCTGATCGTAAGAAGGTCACCCATGGTTTGGGCAGCCTGGAAAGCTGAGTCCCCGTAAAGCATGGCCAGCCCATCGCGAAGTTGGATCACATTCTCAGGAGTTGACAATTCCTCTCTTCTCATGGCTGAAAGCAAAGCAGCCAGCTGGGTTCCGGCAGCCCTTGCCCGCACCAGCAATCTTGTGCGTTCTTCCTTCTGATATTGAAGCTCCAAAACCGGCGACATGGTTTTGAAACCAAGGTTGATGATGGGGTTGTTCTGCTTGAAATACTGAGGTAGATAGACTTTCACATTTCCTTCATAACAGAACTGATCAAAGTCTATCGCCCTGAGGCGAAAATACATTTCATCAAAGTCCGGTATTACCTCAACCACAAAATTATCATTCCGCATATCCCCCTGAAGTTGAACCAGACATCGCTCATTGAATTTTACAAACTCCTTGGCGACCCTCAGCGGGTTGTAATCGTTCCTCGGAAGGTAATCCTTGACAAATGCATCTCCCGGGATTCCCTGTATGTGCTCCTCCACCATGGTGTTGCCCTTGACCAGGTAGTATATCTTGTTAGGAGAGAGCAGATGCTCCAGTTCCATTCCATAGATCCGCGACATGTCGGCCTTCTTGATATAGAAGTAGTCGAACAGATCATTAAACTTATTGACAATGCGCGCTCGCACCGGATGCGTATTGGCATACAGACAATAGTCCACCCGGTCAATGTACAAATGCTCAACGGAGGCCACATCGCCACCTACTTTTAGTTGCGCATAAACCTTCTTCAGGCAATCGTGAATGTAATGTTGATCTGAAGGACTGTAGATAAGAGTTTCCCACAACGTGTCGGCGCCCTTTTTGTCAAAAAGGGTCACCGAACTGTTGTAATGGATAAGGTCGTTGTAGGAGATGGGTACGTCCGTCTCGCGGTTGTTGAGCTGAAGGTATCCGCGCAAGGCCTGGCTTACCGGGTAAGAAGGTTTCTTAAACCGGATGTCTGCCATGCTGCTAGGCGAACTCCTGCTTCAACTGTGCAACCCACTTTTCGACACGGCCTGCGGTCAAATCCTTTTGGTTGTCTTCGTCAATGGCGAGTCCCAGAAACTTGCCGTTAATGACACCTTTGCTTGCGCTGAAGTTGTAACCTTCGGTTGGCCATGCACCTACAAAGGCGGCTCCTTTATCCTTGATCCTGTCGTGAATGATACCGAGTGCATCAAGAAAAGTATCAGGGTAGCCGTCGGCGTCACCGAGACCCAGATAAGTTACTTTCTTTCCGGCGTAATCCACTTTTTCAATTTCATCGATGAAGCTTTCCCAGTCTTCCTGCAGCTGGCCGATTTCCCAGGTAGGGCAAGCCAGAATTATGTTAGGGAAGGGCTGCATGTCATCGGCTGAGGCCGAATTCACATTGAAGGACTCTGCATCGGCACCAAAAGCCTCCTGGATTTGATTCACAACGCGCTCCGTGTTGCCTTCAGTCGATCCAAAGAAAATTCCAATTTTTGCCATAGTAATATTTGTTTAGGACTAGTTATTGGTTGTTCAGTTTCTCGTTTCTCAATCTTTAGTATTCATCATACCGGTTCTCAATCTCACCTCTTTTCGGGTGGTACTGCATAAACATCTCTGACTTCATAAGGATGTCCACGTACTGTGCACGTTTATAAGCGAAGGGGTCAGCCAGTTTCTCCTTGGACAACTTGCCCTGAAAGTCGTCGAGCGATGTATATCCTTTCTTCACCATCCAATGCTCCATCTCGTCCAGCATGTGTTGAATTGCATGTATGCCCTTCTTGTAAACCGCGCTTACTACCTGCACTGCTCCGGCGCCGGCCAACAACATCTTGATGACATCCTTGCCGGTCAAAATACCCGTGTTGCTGATAATGGTTCCTTTTACTTTCTGATGCAACAATCCGGCATAACGAAGTGCTAGACGGTTATCATTCTCACTGCTGAAAATATACGGATAATGATGCTTTTCTTCCTCAATGTTGATATCCGGCTGGAAGAGTCTGTTGAACAGCACATAACCATCCACCCCGATTTTATCCATCCGGGAGATAAGGCGTAACGGATTGGTGTAATAGGGACTTAACTTGACAAACAAGGGAAGACGAATCCCTGCTTTCACCAACTCCAGTGTCTTGATCTGCTTGTCTTCAATAGTCTCTGACTTCAGGTTAAAGTCAATATTGGTATTATAGAAATTCAGCTCCAGGCCGTCAATACCCGTATCCTCCATCTTCAATGCATAGGTGAGCCAGGACTCATCGTTTACACAGTTGAGACTTCCGAAGAGCGGAATCTTGAGCCGGCTCTTTGCCTCCTTCAATTGGCGAAGGTGATCAGCGGGGCCTGCATGCTTCATTGTCGGGAAAAAAGAGGAATGCTCCGCATCCCAGTCGCTGTACGTTTCCGTCATTTCATCCAACTGATGCGATTCCAGTTGAATCTGCTCTTCGAACAACGACTTGTAAACAATCGCCGCAGCGCCTGCCTCTTCCAGTTTCACGAGATTCTCGATGTCCGTGACAATATTGCTGGAGCCAACCACTATCGGATTCCGCAGGGTCAGTCCGCCGTAATAGGTCGAAAGACTTACTTTCATTGCTTTAGTCTTTAGGGGTTTCCGTCATTTGCTTGATGTTCCTGAACCGTTGCTCATTATCCTTCACCGCCAGTTCGGCCAGCCGTTTGGCCTCATTGGGGTTGGTAAGGTTAAGGGTCTTGTACCTGATTTCCTCCTCGATATAGTCGTCAAACTTCATATCCACATTCACGCCATCCCATGACCATGGATTCTGCTCCTGTTCGCGGAGATCAGGGTTAAAGCGGTACATTGGCCAGTAGCCACACTTGGCAGCCTTCTCAGATTGCTTTTTAGCCTGCTGCATATTGTAGCCGTGGGCGATGCATGGTGAATAAGCTATCACGATGGACGGACCGTTGTGTTTTTCAGCTTCCACCATGGCCAGGGCCGTCTTTTCGCGATCCATTCCCATGTTCACTGAAGCTACATATGCGCTGCCATACGTACTCATCATCAGGCCCAGATTTTTCTTACCTAGTTTCTTGCCATCGGAGGCAAATTTTGCAACTGCTCCGCGGGGAGTTGACTTGGAAGCCTGGCCGCCAGTGTTGGAGTACACTTCGGTATCCAGCACGAGTATATTCACGTTGCGGTTGGATGCCATCACGTGGTCAAGGCCGCCAAATCCGATGTCATAGGCCCAGCCATCTCCACCGAAAATCCAAATGCTCTTGTCTACGAAGTAGTCCTGCAATTCTTTCACTTTCATCAGAATCACCTTGTTGGCTTCTGAAGCTTTTTCCGCAGACAGCAGTTTCTTGACTTCATCTGCATGCTGCTTGGCTTCGTTGTCTGTCTTGTCAAACAGGACCAGGCTTTTCTGGAGCGCTGTCTTCAGACCCTCACTGACTCCTGCAGCAATCAGGTTATCTACATTGGTTTTGAGCTGGCGCCGGTTGGCATCTACTGCGAGGCGCATGCCCATACCAAATTCTGCATTGTCTTCGAAGAGGGAGTTTGCCCAGGCTGGACCTTTACCGTTCTTGTCCTTGGTATAAGGGACAAGCGGGAAGGTGCCGCCATAGATGGAAGTACAGCCTGTAGCATTGGCAATGATCATCCGATCACCAAAAAGTTGGGTAACCAGGTGGATATAAGGCACTTCACCACACCCCGAACAGCTTGGAGGATACTCTATATAAGGTTCAGCGATGTAGGGCTCCTTCACAAACGGAAGCTTTTCAATCCAGATGGCAGGGTTGCCAGGAACACCGCGGTATTCAAGACGTTTAGTACCGGTTGGAATAGCTCCGTTGACCGGCATGGCGGAAACAGGAATAGCATCTCCCTTCAGCCGGAGAATCGGATCCATGATGTGTTCTGCAAACCAGCCCGAACCATCAGGCACAACTTTGGTGATTTCCGCATGCTTATCCGTTTCCTCAACAGGAACGGAGATCACTGCCGCCGAGGCTGCATCAATTGCTTTCCAGTTCATCTCAACAATTTCCTGTCCTTTCCGTGCAAATTGTTTCTCTACGAACTTCTTGATCAGTGTAATGGCCTCCTCTTCCGGAAGAACTCCACTTACCTTGAAGAATGCAGTCTGCATTACCGAACTGATCCTGCCGCCCAAGCCAACGCTCTTGGCAATCTTGGAGGCGTCTATTGCAAACACTTTGATCTTTTTCGTGCGGATGGTATCCTGCATGTCCTTAGTCAACAGCTTGAAGATATTCTCCGGTTTTTGGCTGGAGTTGATCAGGAAAGTTCCTCCTTCAGTGATGCCCTCCAGGATATCATACTGACCAATGTAAGAAGCCCGGTGCAGGGCCACGAAATCGACCTTGTTCAACAGATATTCCGACTGAATCCGTTCCTTACCAAAACGCAGGTGGGAAATCGTCCAGCCGCCGGATTTGTTGGAATCGTATTGGAAGTATCCCTGCACATAAAGATCGGTGCTGTCACCAATGATCTTGATGGCATTCTTGTTCGCGCTCACCGTTCCATCTGAACCATATCCCCAGAACTTGCAGCGTACAATGCCCTTTTGCTCGGTATCAATTTCTTCCGTTACCGGAATAGACTTATTCGTTACATCATCATTGATGCCTACCGTAAAGCCATGCCACCCATCCTTAGAAAGGTGTTCATACACAGCCTTCACCAGCGTGGGCGTAAATTCTTTTGAAGAAAGTCCATAGCGGCCTCCAATGATCCGTATGCCAGTACGGCCGGCAGCTGCCAGCACGGTAACAACATCCTGGTAGAGGGGCTCACCGACTGAACCGGGTTCTTTGGTTCTGTCCAGCACAGCTATCTTCTTGACCGTTTTTGGCATTTCCTTGAGAAAATCTTCCGTCGCAAAGGGGCGGAATAGCCTGATTTTCAGGAGCCCAAGCTTTTGGCCTTTCTTATTAAGATAATTGATGGCCTCCTCGATGGTCTCTGTTCCCGAACCCATGGCCACCAATACCTGCTCGGCATCGGGAGCACCGATGTACTCATATAGTTTGTATTGCCGGCCGGTCTTCTTGGCAAAGAGATCCATGTACTTTTTAACAATACCGGGGCAGGCATCATAGAATTTGTTTACGGTCTCGCGACCCTGGAAATACACATCGGGATTCTGGGCGCCTACTTTACAAATAGGAGATTCCGGCTTGAGAGCCAGGGCCCTGAATTCCTCCACATATTTCATATCCACCATGCTGAGCATCTCCTCGTAGCTTATGGGAATGATCTTTTGAATGGAGTGGGAGGTCCTGAATCCGTCGAAGAAATGTAAAAACGGAATTCTTGATTCCAGGGTAGCCAGGTGTGAAATGACCGCCATATCCTGCGCTTCCTGCACATTGGAGGAGCAAAGCATGGCAAAACCCGTTCCCCGGGTAGCCATAACATCGGAATGATCTCCAAAAATGGAAAGTGCCTGGCAGGCCAGCGACCTTGCCGAAACGTGAAAAACCGTCGGTTGCAACTCTCCCGCAATCTTGAACATGTTGGGGATCATGAGCATGAGACCCTGGGAGGCAGTAAATGTCGTGGACATTGCTCCTGCAGAAAGGGAGCCATGCACCGCGCCGACCGCACCGCCCTCCGATTGCATTTGGACAACGTCGACACGCTCTCCAAAGATATTTTTGCGACCTTCTGCCGCCCAACCGTCAGCACGCTCGCCCATGTCGGAAGAAGGAGTAATAGGATAGATAGCAGCTACTTCAGAAAAACCGTATGCCACATTTGCTACAGCCGTGTTGCCATCTGTATTTATAAAGTTCCTAGCTTTCATAATGGCTTGGATTAATGCATGAAAATAGGTTGCCCCCTACCCCTCCCTGCTAACGGCGGTCATGCCCAATCATGATTTTGGTCATGACTGAAACTGTCCCCTGATTAAGCCTTTTCGCAATCGTTATTTTACCTTGTTGAAGTAACTATCCCGCGAATGGTCACTCTCAAGTTCATGGAGACCGCGACGCCTGCTATCGAGATTCTTGGTCTAAAGAAATCCTATGGTGAACTGAACGCCGTCAATGATGTGCGGTTGTCTGTGGGTCGGGGAGAAATCTTCGGTCTTCTGGGGCCCAACGGTGCAGGCAAGACCACATTGTTGATGATGCTGGCTACACTCCTGAAACCAACATCCGGGGATGCCCGGGTAAATGGCTACAGCATTATTTCTCAGCCTTCTCATGTCCGGCAGTCCATCGGCATGGTTTTTCAGGACCCGAGTTCAGACGAATTGCTGAGTGGCTACGAGAATCTGAAGCTACATGCGCTTATGTATGATGTCCCGTGGAAAGCTATCGACCAACGCATCGATACTGTCATGAGCTTGGTGGATCTTAGTCATCGTAAGCACGATAAGGTTAAAACCTATTCGGGTGGTATGAGACGCAGAATGGAGATTGCCAGGGGGCTGCTTCACCAGCCTGCGGTCTTGTTCCTGGACGAGCCGACCCTTGGTTTGGATCCTCAAACAAGAGAACACATCTGGAAGTACATTGAGTCGTTAGCACGGGAGACGGGCATGACCATCGTACTTACGACACATTATATGGAAGAGGCAGAGAAACTTTGCCAACGGGTAGCCATTATCGATTACGGCAAGATCATTGCCCTGGATACTACACAAAATCTAAAGAATCAATTGGCCGGGGATGTCGTTACCTTGAAAGTAAAAACATTAGAGACAGCTACTCTTCACCAACTTCCCTTCGTACGCAAAATTGAACAGCTGGACGGCCGTTTGCAGATAACTATAGAAAACGCCGGCAAAAACCTGAAGTCGTTGCTCCTGGCAGCCGGCGAGATTGAGGAAGTTCAGGTAAGGTCCAGTGACCTTAATGATGTATTTCTTCATTTTACCGGGAAGGAGATTCGCGAAACCGAGGGTGATACCCTTGAGCATATCAGGGTGATGACCAGCGCCAAGCAAAGCAGATGAAATCGACTCATGTTTTAAAGGGGATATATGCCTTGTGGTACCGGGAATTCAAGGTATTCCTCAACGAACGAAGCCGGATCCTGTCCGCGGTCTTCCTTCCGATGTTCTGGTACTTCATCTTCGGAAGCGGAGTCGGTTCCATTACCACTACGGGAGTAAACTATCAACATTTTATTTTTCCAGGCTTTCTGGCCATGACCATTATTTTCAGCTCACTATTCAACGGAGCCTACATTGTTTGGGATAAGAAAATTGATTTTCTGAAGGAAGTACTCATTGCACCACTCTCCCGTACAACCATTTTCGTAGGCAAGGTGGCTGGAGGCATGACAGATGCACTAATCCAGGCCTTCATTCTCATTATTATTGGCGCCATCATCGGGATCCCTTTTACAGTGGTGAATATCCTTTACACCGTGTTTATCTTATTTATTTTCACGATTGGATTGGTGAGTTTGGGCCTGATCATCGGATCGTTCCTGGAAAGTCCCGAGAGTTTTGGCCTTGTATCAAGTTTCGTGGTCTACCCACTATTCCTTCTGTCAGGAGCACTGTACCCGCTGGATACCCTTCCTTCATGGATGAAGATATTGACCCACCTTGACCCGGCAACTTTCGCAGTTGACGGTTTGCGGAATGTCATTCTAGGGATCTCTTCCATGTCTTTAGCACAAAATCTTTCCGTTCTCATTGCATTTGATGTAAGTCTGATCCTGATCGGCACCTGGGCATTCAATCGCATGAAACTGTGAATTATGATTGCTGGAAGAAGCTTCATAATTTAGGAATTCCCACAGCACCACATGAAGTCCCTCCTTAACCCCCAAGATCTGCAGCATCTTCAACTTCGCATCAATGATCTCGAAATATCCTCTGCACGAAGGTGGGGCACCATGACCGTTGAAGAAATGCTTACCCATTGCATCCGCCAGATTCAACTGGCCATCGGTGAAATACAGGCACCCGCCCAGGGCCCGGGCATTCTGCACACTGCAATCGGTAAATGGATATCCCTATCAGGCATTCCCTGGCCAAAGGGATTGCCGACTCCAAGGGAAATGAATATGAAAAAGGAGAGTATTACACTGGACAATTTCGAGGTCGTGCGAAATCAACTGCTTGAATATCTGAACAAGGCAATCTCTACTTTATCATTGGCTGCCCATCCCTTCTTTGGAAATCTGTCACGCGAGGAGTGGGGCAGATTGATCTACAAGCATTTAGATCATCATCTGAAGCAATTTGGGCAATAGGCCTAACCGACCTAATTGTTCTTTTACTCCCTAGTCTTCACCTCATTTGCGTTCACTTCCTTGTCAAGCTGGTAAGGGCTCTTCACGCCTCTCCAGTCATTTCCGCTAAGCAATATATCCTTCGACTTTTCTCCTTTCACCTGCAGAAATACACCGGAGGGGGATGATACCGATGACCGTGTCACCCACCCATGCTCCACCTGGTTCATGACCACTACCGGTACACCGCCAGATGCCGCCGCACCATTGAAACCCTCAAGCTTTAATCCGTTTATTTCCTCCAGCACCAGTGCGCTCTGCCACTGGTTATATGCGGGTCCGTCCCAGTTTATACTCACATCCTTCAATTTCAGGTTCTTCACTTTTTGAAAGACCAATCCATGGACTGCCTTGTCATAAGGCGCAACGGCATCATGGGAAATGTAGAATTTGAAATTTTCGAGCGTAATGTCCTCAAGCCAGCTGTCCGGATGCCCGTTGCAGATGCTGGATCCTTTGCCCCGGGCAATAACATTGGAAATCAGAACACGCTGGATGCGACCGGCAGGATTCTTGTCGTCTTCAGGTTTGATACTCTTGTGCACTTCACTTCTTCGTTTGATATTAAAGTGCAGCGGATCCCCGTCCCCCCACCAGAACCAGTCATTGCGTACACATTCAATAACCAGGTTGGATAGCACGACATCGCTGACGGTGCCACCGTCAAAGTTCATGAACGCTATTCCCCGGTTGGAGCTTCTGATAACACAATTATCGATCGTTACATTGCGAATGGCATTCATATTGCCGTCGCAGAATTTGATGGCACTGCTGGAGGAAGTGAGTCTGCAGTTTGTTACGGTGATATTTTCGCATGGCCAGGCCGGGCCAAACCAATTCATGGAATAAAAGACAATAGCGTCATCCCCTGTTTCGATGGTGCAATTGCTGATGCGTACATCCTTGCAACCGTCGGGGTCGATGCCGTCGGCCCAGACTCCGTCCTTCAGGCTGGAGCGGATATATACATTGTCAATCACCAGCCGCTCGCACCCGTAAGGGTGGATAGTCCAACTGGGTGAATCGATGAAAGAGAGATCTCTGATCTGAATATTCTTGCATCGGAGGAGCAATACCAGTTTACCGAACTGATCCTTTTTTGGAAAGGACCGGAGCAAGGGTTTACCCAGCTTAACCATTTCATTGAGGTTAGGCCTGATGAAATCATCCTCAATGTCATTCTCATGCCATTCATACCTGCCCTGCCCGTCAACTGTTCCGCGGCCCTCAATGGTGATATTGGCTGCGTCTTCCGCATACAACAGCGCGTCTTTGTCAAACGCTGATTTATCCTTGATCGAATACAGGGTGGCACCCGCCTCAATACGGAGGGTTACGTTGCTCTTCAAATGAAGGGTGCCGGATGAGTACTCTCCGGCTGGTAAGAGCACTACTCCTCCTCCCGACAGATTGCAGAAATTAATAGCCTTTTGAATCGCTTCCTGGCTGTTGTCGCTCTTCATGCCCGATGCGCCAAAGTCGCGGACGTTGTAGATGGCATATTTGGATGGTTGGGCATAAATCTGAAATGACGCAAAAGCAAGGAGAAGCAAGGTGATCAGTCGCATGGTTGCAGTTTTTCAAATCAAGATACCAATCCTGTCCGGCTTCTTGCAATATTCAATAAAATACCCCCGACGCTTGTGAAAATCAACGGGAGGGAGACCCGAAGTGAAAAGACATTGAATTGGCTCGCCCAAAATAAAGCAGTTATTCCTGTCCCTTTTACCTAACTTATGATCATGTCAGTAGCTGAGACAAAGGATCTTCAAAGGTTTATCAAGGGATTCCCGTCAGAGGTACAAAGACTCTTGTATGATCTCAGAGCATTCATCTGGGAAAGATATCCCGACGCCAACGAACTGATCTACGACAATTACAACGCCCTGGCCATCGGTTGGTCCCCTACCGACCGCGTTGGCCACATCTTCTGCAACATTGCGCTGGGGCGCTCTACAAATCGCATCCATTTCGGTTTCTATTGGGGCTCCAAACTTGATGATCCCAAAGGGATTCTCCTGGGCGAGGGGAATCAGTATCGCTATGTTATAGTGGAGAATGAGAAGTCTTATAATAACACTTACATCCGGAAGCTGATGAAGAAAGCTTATGCTTACTCCCGGTCTCTGGTTAAGGATCAGAAACAAATAATAGAAGGTCAAACCATTACAAAAAGCATCTCAACAAAGAAGAGACCAGTCGGCAGGAAGTCCGTTGTAAAGCGTCAATCCACACGCGTCAGGGGAAAGCGGCCCGGATGAAATACCGAATGGGTCATGTTGGCCGGGTGCGACCGAACCCACACGGGCAGGCTGTAACTCTTAAATCATCTGAAACAAAAGCGGGGCCTATTAGCCCCGCACTGAAGATCAGTCCATAATGGTGTCTAATCCTGAAGGACAGCTTCCAGAACTTTTTCTTTTGGCAATTTCTTAGTGCAGAAGAACCAGTCCTCGCATTCTACACCTTCCTCTTTGCCAGCCATGCGGTCTTTGGCTACACCGCACGAACCTGCCGTCGGTACAATCACATCATCACCCGGCCTCCAGTCTGCAGGAGTGGCTACCTTGAAGGCATCCGCGGCCTGCAGCGCCACCACTACCCGGTACAACTCGTCGAAGTTGCGGCCCAGGCTGAGCGGGTAATAAATGATCGCCCTGATCATACCATGTGGATCAATGACAAAAACCGCCCGCACTGCCTTGGTACTGCTCTCGCCTGGCATGATCATGCCGTACTTCCTGGCTACGGTCATGGTGATGTCCTCGATCAAAGGGAAAGTCACCTCCACATTCTTCATGTCTCTGTATTGGATTTTGTCCTTGATGGTCCGCAGCCAGGCGATGTGACTATACAGTCCATCCACGGAAAGTCCTATCAGCTTGCAGTTGGCTTTGTTGAACTGTTTCTCAAGAGTGGCAAACGTCATGAACTCTGACGTGCAGACAGGCGTAAAGTCGGCAGGGTGGCTGAAGAGAATCACCCAACTTCCACTGAAGTCAGCGGGAAAGTTGATCTCACCTTGAGTGGTGATGGCCTTGAATGCAGGTGCTTTGTCACCTATTCTCGGCATTGAAATTACTTCTTGTTCCATACAATCAAGTTTAGTTGTCAATACCATTATGCAATCCATTGATGCGGTTGCAAAAAGGACTCAATTAATGGCAGTGTAAGGTAGTCAAGCAACAGCCGGCAAAACATGACATTTGACACTGTCACCTTATGTTCTTGATCTGCGTCCCTTCTGTCGCCAGCGCACCCCTCCTTATCTGTACGCCTACCATTCATGCCTCATTTTGAGTATCTTTTTGTCATGAAAAATCTGATTTCCATTGTTGCCTGCCTGTTGCTGGCAACCGTGCTCCACGGCCAACCGCTAACCACGGCTCAGATCGACCAGTTGGCGGACCGTGCATTGAAGACTTTTGATGTTCCAGGGATGTCAATTGCCATCATCAAAGACGGCAAAGTGGTTCATGCCAAAGGCTATGGTCTTCGCTCCCTGAAAACAAAGCAGCCTGTCAATGAACATACGCTGTTCGGGATCGCGTCCAACAGCAAGGCCTACACTTCTGCGGCCCTGGCCATGCTCATGGAAGAGGGCAAGCTAACCTGGGACGATCCCGTGATGAATTACGTTCCCGAGTTCCGGCTCTACAGTCCATATGTATCAGATGCATTTACTATTCGCGACCTGCTCACCCACCGCAGCGGACTAGGGCTGGGCGCAGGCGACCTGATGTTCTGGCCGGACTCGAACGACTTTAACATCAAGGACATGATCCATAACCTGCGTTACCTCAAACAAGTGGGAGGCTTCCGGGCCAAATACGACTACGACAATCTGTTGTATGCCGTCGCTGGTGAGATCATCTCACGGGTAAGTGGTATGAGCTGGGAAGAATTTATCGAAAGGCGGATCATGCAGCCGCTGGGAATGACAGAAAGTGCCGCAGGGTATGAAAGGTTGAAAGACTATTCCAATACCATTGATCCTCATGCACCCGTTAATGGTAAGGTACAGGTCATCTCCCGCAGTTTCAGCAAGATTGCCAATGCTGCAGGCGGCATCTATAGCAACGTTACTGATCAAAGTAAATGGATTATCCTTCAGCTCAACGGAGGTCGCTATGGCGATGATCTCAGCAAACGCCTCTTCAGCGACGCATCACAAAAAGAAATGTGGTCATCCCAAACTATACGTCCTATGTCCAACGGACCCACTGATAAAATCTACCATACCCACTTCAGTACCTACGGACTGGGATGGGGTCTCTCGGATGTGGCTGGCTATAAGCAGGTGAGTCACTCCGGCGGATTGGGTGGAAATGTAACACTGACCACCTTGTTTCCGGAGCTGAAACTGGGGATACTGGTATACACCAACCAGCAATCCGGTGCAGCCATGGGAGCCGTGACCAACCAGATCAAAGACGGCTACCTGAATATCAAGGGCAACGACTGGATCAAAACTTTCCGCGAAATGGAGGTGAACAACCAAATGGCTGCCGACAAGATTACCTCAGACGTCACCAAAGAGATAGAGGCTGCCAAGGCGGCAGGTCCAAAAGATCTCAGCGCTTTTGCAGGAACATACCATGACAACTGGTTCGGGGATGTGATCCTCAACTGGACTGGCGGCAAGTTATCGTTTGCATCCAAACGATCACCACGACTCAGCGGCGAAATGTTCTTCTATAAAGGCAATACGCTTATTGTTCGATGGAAAGACCGCAGTTTTGATGCCGATGCATTTGCAAACTTTACCACCGACAATGATGGAAAACCTTCAGGATTCAAAATGAAAGCCATTTCACCTCTAACTGATTTCAGCTTTGATTTCCATGACCTTGATTTGGTAAGGATGAAATAGAATTGTGTGACCATCGACTCTATTAGCTTGATACAACTGTCGCTTATTTCAGTTTTGTCTTAAGCACAATGATGTCCTTCAATTCACTGGGCTCCTTGATGGTGCCACTTTCCGTGTAGCCCTCCCATTGGCTGTTCGCGATATAGTAGAATTCGTTGCCCCGGAGGACGCCAAGCGTAGGCTCTCCGAAATCAGGGTGGGCTCGGTCGATGATTTCAAATCGTGTTATTGCACCTGCATCATCACTCAAATAATATTGTGTCACACGTTGAGGCGCGACTCCATTCTGTATGGCAATGATTGTATTTCCATAAACATAAAGTCCGTCAATCCCCTTCAGGGATACCTCTGCCTGGCAGGGGAGCAACAACAAGTCCTTCGAATTAAGATCAAGCCTGAAGACGCCTTTGATGTAATCTGCCACGAAGAGAAACCGGCCGTCGGCAGAATACGCGAGACCCTGGATATTCCAGAAGTCCTTTGAAGTAAAAAACGGCTCCAACGACTTTTGAGATTGATTCAATCTCCAGATAATGTTGTTCCTGCTGTCTGATACCAACGGCACACCTTCAGCATCCAGCAGCAAATCACCAAAGATGACTTCCTTGTAATTTTCAGGAACTGGGAAATGCTCGAGTAATCGGCCTGTCGCAAGGTCAAACTTATATAAGGCTGATCGCGCCGTTGAATCAAATTGCTCCATCTCCCGCATGGGGGATGAACATGCCCACAGCAGATTTCTATGAACATCCAACTGGACACCAAATACGCTTGACAAACCCTCAATGCCACCCGGGCAAAAATCTGCCGCCATTAAATTCCCATCCACCTTAACAATCTTGCGCTTGTGGATGCTGCCCAAATAGAATTGATTGTTCAGGATATCAAGGGCGATTCCTTCGGCATGGAGCTGCCTGTCCTTTATGCGAAAGGCCTCTTTGGATCGGATCACCGGTTTGGACCATTCTTTCTGGAGTTCCATCAGCGGCTTCCACCCAGGCAATGTTCGTAGAGATGCAAGGTCCTGATTTGATGTGAGATCATACCGCGAGTTGATCAGTATCGCTTTGCGCAAAGCTGTCATCGCCTCATCATTTCTTCCTGTCAGCGCACAGGCCGCACCAAGGCGATAGAGAATATCCTGATGATAGGGATGCAATGCATTGGCCTCCTTGATCTTCTCATAAAAGTGAGCATAGTCCTTTTCCTTATATGATTTCTCGGCTTCGGCATATAGCTGCCGGTACGATTGGGCATGGACGGCTGCTGAAACAACCAATAACAGGGCAAGTTGAAATAGTCTCGACATGGGGTATTAAACGGAAGGCCAGACAATAAATGTTGGCAACCTATCAAATATTATCTCACCCTATTGTGGGTAAATTGATCCGGACAGGCACCCCGATTGTCGTGCACACGTAGAATGACTCAAAACCCATTCCCGATGAGACCTGTGCTACTCATTCTTATGATTATTCCATTCGGCGCGTATACCCAGACCGCTCCGGTCCGCAAGGCAGACTCGTTATTCTTTGCTGGTGACTATGCTGGTGCAATCGACCAATACAGCAAGGTTCTGAAAGACACGTCACGAAATGCCGCTGCCTGGACGCGTTACGGGTTTGCCTGTCTGAGCACAAAGAATTATCAACCTGCTATCAGGCACCTTGAAAAAGGATTGAAACTTCGTCCTCCACAACCTGCCAGAATGAATGCACACGCCTCCCTGTCAAGGGCATATGCTGCAGAACGACACACTGAAAAATCATTTGCACACCTGGACAGCGCGGCCAGTCAGGGATATGCGAACCTCAACATTGTCGATAACAGTCAGGAATTTGCTGCCATGCGATCAGATGAACATTTTAAGGGGATCCGTGACAAAATCTACAACAATGCAAATCCCTGCATGGCCAATCAAAAGGCCCGTGAATTCGACTACTGGATTGGGGAATGGGAAGTATATGTGACGGGCACCAAAACTTATGCAGGGCATAGTAAGGTGGAAATGATATCTCGGGGCTGTGCACTACTTGAAAACTGGGACTCAAATTCCAGTTCCGGCAAAAGTCTCAACTTCATAGATCCGGTAACTGGAAAGTGGAAACAGACCTGGGTGGGGTCTTACCAATATGGAGTACAAGAGTTTGTCCAGGGTGAATATAAGGATGGGGCTATGCGTTTTGTCTTCGACGGCACCAATGCACAAGGCAAGAAATTCATCGGACGGTTCTATTTCTATAACGAGAAGCCAGGTCAGGTACGGCAATTCAATGAGACTTCTGTTGATGGCGGGAAAACATGGGTGACCAGCTACGATTTCACTTATTATAGGAAGTGAAATCGCCGCATTCACTTCAACATTCTCTGTTCAGCCTTCATCATTCAATACTCACCAGTGTTTCCAGAACCAATTCAATTCCAGCGCTTCCCATCTTCTCTCGGTCAGCAGCGCTCAGGGCCGCGCCGCTGAGAATATTGTCGCTCACCACCAAAAGGGTCATGGCACTCACCTTTTTTAAAGTGGCCATGGTATACAGTATGCTGGTTTCCATTTCCACACCAAGCACTCCACGCTCTGTCCAGGTCTTCCACCGGTTGCGATCGGGATGGTAAAAAAGATCCGTACTGAAAACGGATCCGACGTGAACAGGTACTGCAAGTTTTGCTGCCGTCAGCATAGTTTTGGCGAGCAGGTTGTAGTCTGCAGCAACTGGAATTATCTTACCCTTCGTCAGCAAATTGCCAGCGTTGGAATCCGTAAACGCACTTTCCGCCAAAATCAGATCGCCCAGGCTCAGATCTTTCTGAATGGCCCCGCAAGTGCCTACGCGGATGAGCCTTTTGACACCGTATTCATTTATCAGCTCATGAGCATAAATGGCTGTTGAAGGAATTCCCATTCCTGTGCCCTGCACCGAAATGCGCCTGCCCTTATAGAAGCCTGTGAAGCCGAACATGCCGCGTATCTCATTATAACAGACTGATTTCTCCAGCATATTAGAGGCAATATGACGGGCCCGCAGAGGATCGCCCGCAATCAATACGGTGTCAGCGATATCTCCGGGTTTAGCTGCGAGGTGAAGACTCATGTGAGATTTTCAGATCAATTCAAAGGTACACGGCACGAACAACAAATTAATTACTTTTGAAACAGTAACAAATCTGCGGGTATGGCCGATCGCATTATTCCTGAAACAGAATACATACTCAATCCTGATGGGACCCTCTACCACATTCATCTGGCCAATGAACATGTGGCGGGCTTTGTCATCCTGGTTGGTGATCCCGGACGTGTCCAGGAGGTGAGTTCACACTTTGATACAGTGGAACATCGAAGCCAGAACAGAGAGTTCATTACGCATACAGGCCACTACAAAAACAAGAGAATTACCGTCATGTCAACCGGCATCGGCACTGACAACATCGACATTGTGGTAAACGAACTCGACGCTGCGGTTAACATAGACCCCAGGACACGCACAGTCAAAGCGAACAAACGCAAACTCAACCTGATCCGAATAGGAACATCCGGCGCACTTCATGCCGATATTCCCGTAGGCGCTCCCGTCATTTCCTCGCACGGACTCGGCCTGGATGGGCTCGTGCATTATTATCAATACCCGTTCAATACCGAAGAGACAAACCTCCAGGATAAGATAAAGGATCATCTGGACTGGGACGAGAAATTGCCCAAGCCCTATGTCGCGACCGGATCTTCCTTTCTGATTTCCGGATTGGGTCAGGGCATGGTCACGGGCATTACCGCCACGGCGCCCGGATTCTACGGCCCGCAAGGAAGATCACTGCGGCTGCCTCTCCGACATCCCGATCTGAACGAGAAACTCCAGACTTTCAGAAGTGGTTCGCATCGAATCACCAATTTCGAAATGGAGACTTCAGC
>JBDHXU010000043.1:0-27872 GCA_039810905.1 Cyclobacteriaceae bacterium
GTGATGGCATCCAGTGCATACAGGTTGGAACCAGCTGTGTAGAGTATCCTGCTATCCTTATTATCAGACCACCATGTAACTCCACGATTGTTATTCATGGAAAACCGTGCCCTCGCATCCGGTATCTGCTGCTCGGCTTGCGGATCAAACCGCCATTTTTCCCCACCGGTATCTGCATCAAGGGCGATCAGTTTGAGCTGAGGAGAGGTTATGTACATCACCCCGTTTACTACAATAGGATTACATTGAATTTGAGAGTGGTTGAGGGTGTCCGCATCTCCTGTGTGATAGATCCACGCCACTTCCAGTTTTGCAACATTAGAAGTGTCTATCTGCGTAAGTGTTGTATAGCGGATATTGTCCTTACCACCGCCAGTAACGGACCAATGACGATAAGTCTCTGCCTGATGGCAGCCGCAAAGAAATCCTCCCAGAAGAACGGAAATGATGAAGGCTCTATTCATGTCCAAGCTCAATATTATAAAATCAATTCCCTTCCCAATGCAGGAATTACACAAGCGCACGTATCGATAATCCGCAGACCTATTGTCGGATATTTGAGGCATTCTTGTCCCTAAAGTGCGCACTCTTTACCCGCCAAAATATTACATTTGGGTATCCCCCATCCACTGTCAATCAAACAACCAAAGGCAATGAGTGAAGAAATTAGGATCCCCGAATTGCAACTCCTGACGATTATCTGCGACGAATCCCTGGAGTCACATTTGTCAGAAGAGATCCTGGAATCGGGAGCAAAAGGGTATAGCGTCACCCGTGTGGAAGGCAGTGGGAAAAGCGGTACCCGGGACAACCTGTGGGACGGTGAGAACATCAAATTTGAGGTGGTGACCACGCAGGAAATTGTGGACAAGATTCTGAACCTGCTTGCGAAGAAATATATGGATCGTTATGCGATGATTGCCTACCACTCGCAGGTTAGGGCCATGCGACCCGAACATTTTATCTGACATTTCAAGACTCTTCAGGAATCCCATGAATGCAACCGAACTCAGGCAATTACAGGAGCCATTGAAAAACCACTATAAGAGTGAGCCAGGGGCCGCCCTTATAACATTGAAGGCCAGATCTGTTGTGGGTGAGGGAATCACTTGCAAAATAGAGACCGGAAAGGCACTGGTGGAAGCAGGTCTGCATCCGGCAACAGGCGGCGATGGATTATCTGCATGTTCAGGTGATATGCTGCTTGAAGCATTAACGGCCTGTGCCGGTGTGACCCTAAAAGCAGTGGCCACGGCCATTGACTTCAGGATGGATCATGCAGAAGTAATTGCAGAAGGTGACCTGGATTTCCGGGGAACGCTGGGCGTGGACAAAACCGCCCCCGTGGGTTTCAAGAACATCAGGTTGAAATTTGACATCAAGTCCTCAGAACCGAAAGAAAAACTCGACACCTTGCTCAGACTGACGGAGCGATATTGCGTAGTGTATCAAACCTTGAGCAAGGCCAACGAAGTAGCCGTCAGTTGTTAGTTATTGGCCAAAACAAGGATTGTTCGCCTGGAAGAGAGGTCGCCTGAGCCACTGGTTTGCGCACTATCGCTCTGTGAATCTTCTCGCTGCTGTTTTCGTAGCTATTCCGACGGGACCTTCATAGATGCCTCCGACATTGCCCATATCTTCTACCCAGATCTCAATGATGTTAAGGTCATTTTTTCTGAGTAACCCCTTGGGGATTTCATAAACACGCAGTTCCTGAAAGGATCTGCTTTTTCCGTAAGGCATACCGTCCCTGGTTTGACCGATGAGTTTGCCATTCAGATAGGTTCGGTCGAAATCATCGATCCTCCCCACCAGCAACACCAGATTTTCATCTTTAAGGCTGGCAGGCACGCGGAAAGATTTTTTATACCAGGCTTCACCATCATAATGCCGCATCTCATGTTCTTCCCAGGGTGCCGGCACATTGATTACTTCCCATTCGTTGATTTTAGTAACCGGGGTCTCTTTACCGCAGGTGCTGAACGACCAGAGTCCCTGCAAATCAACCAAAAGACCTTCATCGGCAGATCGATATATTCCCGGATCTCCATCGACTATTCCCCCGGCCAGGACCACATCAAAAACACGTATGGCCAGCGTGTTGCTGCCCTTCAGATTCAATGCGTCCGGCGGAATATGATACACTCTCTCTTTATTAAATGCAGTCTTGAATTTAGGCGGCATAGTTCCCGAGAAACCGATAAGCTTACCGTTCAGAAATACTTCGTCGCAATCGTCGATGTAGCCGAGACGGAGAACATAGCTCTCTTCCTGGTTCAGCTTCTGGCCGTCAAAATGAGTCCTGTACCATGCAAATCCGTTGTACCCACTGAATCCCTGGTCTTCCCAGGCTGAGGGAACCATGATCTTCTCCCAGCTCTTGTCGTCGAAACTTACGCCCGACCATGATTTCTCGTCACCGATATGAAAGCGCCAGTACCCCTTAAGATTGATGGTCTGTCCCCACATGAAGTGAGGAGTAAATAGAACTGCCATCAGTATGATGATAAACCCAGGTTTCAATCGATGTGTAGACATAATGCCTTTAAAAAAGGAAAGGCGCGCAACCTCGTGTTAAAGTTACGCAGCCCTTCCAACGGACCAAACTCCGACCCGTATCAGTTAGCTGCCACTGTTGGATAATTAATCGTTGTCTTTTCCAAAGCTGCAGACCATTTTCCATTCCTCGCCGGAGTCAACCGATACAACACAGAAAGCTCTGCGCTCTCCACCTCCACCCAAAATGCTTTTCCTCTCAGGTTTTTCACATTGTACCTCTTAATGAATCCGTTGCTGAAATCCTTTCCGCTTATGTGGTCTGTTTCAATCAGTCCTTCCGTACCGATGAACTTCACATCCACGTCATGAGCGCCGGCATAACCATAAATCAATTTCACCTGATCTTCACTGGCAGCCATCACTTTTACGGAAGGTTCCGCCAGAGACTGGGCCTTCGACACTTTAACCGACAGCGTGCTGAGCACCGCTACGACCACACCAAGGGCAAGAATTTTTGTTTTCATATTACTGCTGTTTAGTATTTGCGTTTGCTTTATGGTTCAAATAACGGACCTCCTCACCCTTGAGGTGTCACAGCGCAGTAAACGATTGTAAAAGTTTGTAACAATTAAGGGCGATCAGACCACCAGCCGGTAGCCTGTACCATGGACCGTCAAAATGACGCGGGGTTGATTGGGATTGATTTCCACTTTGTGACGGAGGCGAACGATGAAATTGTCGACAGTACGCGTGGTGGGCTGTTCGTCATAACCCCAAACCTTCTCCAGCAAATCCCTCCTGCTTACGACCGCGTTGCGATGATTCAATAAGTAGGCCAGTATCTCAAATTCCTTGTGAGATAACCTCACCTCTTTATCGCCTTCTGCTGCAACAAGTGATTGAAAGTCTACTCGGAGTCGGCCAATCGTGGTGGAATGATCTGCCGACGGGCTCTTGCCTGCACGCCTCAGGATAGCCTTGACACGGGCCAGCAACTCCCTTACACTGAACGGCTTGGTGATATAATCGTCTGCCCCCAGCTCCAGCCCCAATACTTTGTCTATTTCTTCCCCGCGAGCAGTCAGCAGGATGATGGGGCAAGTCACACCCTCCTGGCGGGCGGTCTTGCAAACATCAAACCCGGAAAGTTTGGGCATCATCACATCAAGAAGAATGAGGTCATTTCCACCGGACCTGATCTTTTTCAGCCCATCCGCCCCGTCAGCGGCTGTCTCCACCTCATAGCCATCCAGCTCAAGGTTGTCTTTTAACCCCATGAGCATGGCCGGTTCATCGTCGATGATAAGTATGCGCGCCATCAAGAAATATTAGTGAGCTAACGGCAAATAAACAGTAAAGGTTGAGCCCTTGCCAACAGCACTGTCCACGGTGATCCTTCCATGCATCTGCTCAATCAGTTGCCGGACCAGTGCAAGGCCCAGGCCAGTTCCCTTGACTTTTGCGAGATTACCAGAAGGTACGCGGTAAAATTTGTCAAAGATATGCCTTTGATCCTCCGATCGGATTCCCACGCCTTCGTCTTGTACGGCGACCCATCCTTCTGCACCCGATTGTCCGCAACGAATAATAATTCGCTTCTGGTCTGAGCTGTACTTGATCGCATTATCAATGAGGTTCACCATAATCTCAGCAAGCGCTTCCTTGTCGGCATTTACATGGATGGGTTCAGATTCCACCCATTCATACACAAATCCCTTGGACCTGAGATGATAATCATAAGAGTGGAGTAATGACTTTATTTCCTTGCCTAACTCGAGTTTATCAAGATGGAGCTCCTTTTTTCCCGCTTCAATCTGACTGAAATTGAGGATCCGGTTCACTATTCCTGTTAGCCGCTGCGCCTCCTTGCTGATGATAGCATAATACTCATTGCGCTTCTCATCCGACTTCAGCCTATTCATTTCCAGGGTCTCTGCAAACATGCTGATGAGCGCAAGTGGAGTGCGAATTTCGTGCGACACGTTAGCCACGAATTCCGCCTTATTTTGTGCCAGTTGTACTTCCTTCTTTACATTCCTGAATACGAAAACGACTGAAATAATAAGGACGGCATCCAGGCCAAGAAGCAACAAAAGATTGTTTCGGGTCCGGTCTTTAACAAGTTGGGACAGCGTAGCGCCCTTGGTCTGAATACCCAGTACATAGTCAGGCAGAATCCATAATTCCCTGGTCAGTGCCTGCTGCTCCAGCGTTGCTGTCTCGCGGTCGTCTGAACAGTAAACGGATACATTTTTACTCTTGTCAAAAATCGACAGGAGGACCTGATCCTTTGCGACCAATTGCAGGCGCGGACCCAGTATGTCTTCCACGAACTTCCTGGGATCAATCATGAGCCCAGCCAGCCGGGTGCCTTCCGGCGAAACGGTCAGAAACCCTAGAACGATCGACCGTTCCTTTTCATCACCATAAAAGGCCTGAATTTTCTGAAAGCCACTCTTCAGGTATTTGGAAAGCTGCGCAACCTTTTCCTGGTTCTGTTTAAGCATCGCCGGCAATGAGGCCAGTGCGGAATCTGTATTTACTGCAGAGTAGCCAAGTTTCAATGTGTTTTCTGCCAGTGTTGTGTCAATCGAAAAAATGCCTTGAATGGACGACTGAAGGGAGGCCCATGACGTCAATGATGCGCCATTGGCTGATAGTGCCTGATCCGTCTCGATCCTGGATTTCCAGCTGCCAAGTACATCATCTGAATATTGGTTAACCGAGAAAAGAATGGTTTCCAATTGCCTGTGATAGATATCCTGGATCATCTCCTCGTCGCGGTTAAGGGATGAAATTTCGTATACTGAAAAAAACAGCGCTGGCAGCAAGAATGCTGCGATCAAAAGGACGGCTATTTTGCGGATTGCTTTCAAGGCTATTGATTTAACGAAGGTACTGGTTTGTAGTTTTGTTTCTGTCAGCCTGCTCAAGGATAACCGAGGGGTCAAAGTCACTCATTAAAAGCTGTAAATCATTTACTGAATTATATAACAGACTCCTTCTTTTTATCATCCAATTTTACATCATAAACGCACAAATCAAATGAAGAAATTAAATCGCATTCTGATGATCATTGGAGGGCTTGCGGCAGCCTGGTTCTGTGCATCAATCATGATATAGATACCGAGTGATCTCTGGATATTGAATTCATTCAAGGAATTCTGAAAATACTTCATGAGATCATGGAAATCAGCGTGGAATAAGTCCCCGTTATATAACAGAAACGAGAATTATGGAAACGATTACCTTATTCATCCCTAACATGAAAAGTCCGCATTGCCAGATGGTTGTGTCCCAGGCTATCAAGGCCGCCGGGGGTACTGTAAGAGCCATGTCGCCACAGAAGGCTGAACTTGATCTCAACAGCAGCCTGACAAAAGAGACCGTTGTCGAAGCTATCACAAAGGCGGGATACAAGGTGAGCTCACTTCAAGTAAACCGAAATTGACCTCCAAAATATAAAGTCATCTTATGAAAACTGAATATCCGAATGATAGCAAGGAAAATAGCCTGAGATTCAAGACCAATATCCATTGCAGTGGATGTGTTGCACAGGTAATTCCCCATCTCGATCAGGAGGTCGGTACCGGCCACTGGTCAGTAGATATCAGCAGCCCGCAGAAAGTTCTGACTGTCCTGAAATCTGTTGATAGCAGCAAAATAGTCAATACACTCAAGCAGGCAGGGTACCTTGCAGAACCGATCGATCAATAGATCATTGAGGAACGTTCAACAAGTCCTTTCGGATCAGGAATGAAAAATCCCTGAAGTCAAACTCCAGCGCCTTTTTGTCTTCCGGATGACCTGACTCCATCACGGGCTTGCCTGACTTTTTACCAGACCGTACTGAATCAAACGCCTGCCTCAGTTCAGTAAGGTGTGAAGGCTCTGCCGCTGGTTTATTGTGAGCCGGGAACACGCGATTCAGGGATGGCGCAAGTCCGGCAAAACGGTCAATGCTACGCTGGTAAGCATCCAGGTCGGTTCCATCCATGAACAGCCAGATGTGGGCTTCATAAAACATATCCCCTGTCCAGAGATACCCCGAATGGCGATCCAGCAAAGCGACACAATCGGGTGTGTGACCTGGAACCTGCAGCACTTCCATAATCCTGTTTCCAAGTTGTAAGGTGTCACCATCTTTGATGAATCTCCCGATCCTGTCCTTGTAAGGAAGAATTTGATAAGCAGCTGTGTCAAGGGAAGGAAGTTTGTCCTTGCAGAATGCCTCCGGCTTTACTTCCTGCCGTACCTGATCGTGGGACCAACCAGTGGAGGCATGTTGATTAGTGTAAGCCGTATCCACAGCATAAATGCTATCAAATTCTTGATTGCCGCCGATGTGATCGTAATGGGTGTGCGAATTGATCACCGTCACCGGCAGGGGCGACAGTTCTTTCACGACATCTGAAATACGCGCCATCCCCATTCCTGAATCAAACAGGATGTTTCGCTTAGTGCCCATGATAAGGTAGGAAATCACTTCCTGGTAATTGTAGGGTTCAACAATCGCAAATACTCCCTCACCCACCTCCAGGACTTTGAACCAGGGTTGCCGGGTAGCGATTTCTTTATACACACCCAATTCGGGTCTGAGCGGAACATCGCACCACCTTTCTGCTGACTTCTCTTTCGAAGTGCAACCTGCGATTGTAAACAAAAGAATTATGATCAGCAGCCGGTTCATTCGTTTTCTGGTCTATGAATCCTGAAGTTGAATCTTCTCCTGGTCTGAGAGCATGAGATCAGCCGCAATCGAATCGATGGTAGGTCGCCAATAGACATGGACACCAACGAGTATGAGAATAAAAACAAGGAAGGTCAGGTCTCCGGTAAGAAATGTCGCCACGCCGGCAAGCAAGGCCGGTGCCTCAAGAAAGGCAGTCCTTACGAGCAAGATACTCTGGAGGCGTGAAAGTTTGGGTCGCAGTTCCCTGACCTCATTCGCCAACTTTAGCTGCTGTTGATAGTAGAAGTATGCCGCTGCCAATCCTGCCGGTGTCATGATATAAACCAGATACTTGAATAAATCAGGATTCAATTCATCATCCACAGGCAATCCGTCGCTCCTATTTAAATACAAGATTACCAATCCAAACAAGACAGGCATTGCCATCATCGCAAAATAGATGATAGTGATAACAGAAAGCATAGAGCGGTAGGAAGGATGCATGGGCAGCAGGTATGTTCGAAGTTAAGAGTTTGGAGTCAATTTAATGGGCAATGAACAACTGATTGGGAATATTCAAGTCATTTTGTTTTGGGCCGTCATCATGATTAAAGTCATGACAAATCTTTCCGCCATGGTGTAAGTTCATCTGCAAAAATCGCAAATGGACCATGTTCATCATCAGGAGGTAGAAGTAAAATCGGACTCGATCCGCCTTCAAGGCGAACTGGCAGTACCACCCAACGCCATGGGTCTCGTCATCTTCTCCCATGGCAGCGGCAGCAGCCGGTTCAGTCCCAGGAACAACTTCGTGGCCCGCTACCTCCATTCATTCCACCTGGCTACTTTTCTATTTGATTTGCTTACCCGTGAAGAAGATCAGGACTATCAACAACGGTTTAATATACCCCTCCTGTCCGAGAGACTGGAGCGAGCCACAGTATCATTGAGAAAACATGATCAGGTGAAGCGGCTACCGATCGGTTATTTTGGGGCGAGTACAGGCGCAGCCAGCGCACTCATAGCTGCGTCAAAACTGAGTGATCAGATTGCAACTGTTGTGTCGCGGGGAGGAAGGCCTGACATGGCAATGGATTACCTGCCCCATGTAAAATGCCCCACTCTATTAATTGTGGGCGAACTGGATACTGAGGTCATCATTCTTAACCAGAAAGCATTTTCGAAGCTGACAGGCGTAAAGAAGCTGGAGATCGTAAAAGGAGCCACACATTTGTTCGAAGAGCCCGGAACATTGGAAGAGGTGGCCAGGCTTTCGGCAGAATGGTTTGAAAAACAGCTGAAAAATTTTGAATGTTGAATTTAGTGTTGAATGTTGAATCAATGTTGAATAAAGAATATTCGAAATAATTCGATATTCTGTATTTAATGTATTTCACGCAAAGGCGCAGAGAGCGCAGAGTAATGCATTTTGAATAAATAGCCCTACTTCTCTGGTGTGTCCAATCAAGCTTCGTTACAAGTACAGGCTACCCTTGATAACTTCAATAATCTCTGCGTGCTCTGCGCCTCTGCCTGAGTCCAACTCGAATCCGATTCTAATTCTCAAAAACGCGTCATTGGTAGGAGGCACATCTTATGTGCCGACGAAGCAAACGTCATTGTCAGGAGATCCATCCTATCGGCCAACGAAGCAAACAAAAACATCGATTGGTTGCTTCGTCGTTCTTGGCGGAACTCTTCGCAAAGACGGTGATCATATTAAATAGGATGGAGCCGACGAAGCAGACTTCAATGCCAGGGCACCTATCGGGTCGACGAAATGCCCGAATGCTTGCCCGCCCTTCTGAAATACCGCTGCACTTCCGGCCACGACCAGGCATTCACAATGTCCTCCTTCGTTAATCCGGCACGTCTCGCCACAGATACGCCCAGTTGCATGAAGTGAAGTTGAGCAGGTTGATGAGCGTCGGTGCTGATGACTACCTTGACGCCGGCCTCCTTTGCCTTGATGGCAAGCTCATCGCTGATGTCCATCCTCTCCGGTTGTGCATTAATCTCCAGGGCAGTTCCTGTTACCCTGCATGACTTGATTACCGCATCCCAATCTGCCGGATAAGGCGCCCTCTTTCCGATCAGCCTGCCCATGGGATGGCCGATGCAATGGACATTTGGATTCCCGGTGGCCCTGATCAGTCGTTCTGTGGCATCCTTTGCAAAGCCGGCGTGGATAGAGGCCGTAACCCAATCCATATCCGCCAACAATTCATCATCCAGATCCAATAAACCATCTTGAAGAATATCCACTTCAACTCCTGTTTTGATAAAACCGCTTTTGTTTGACTGGTTGAGTTCACGGATTTCCAGAATCTGCTTCCGGAATTCTGCTGCCTTCAGCCCGCCTGCAATCCGGGACGACAAACTGTGATCGGTGACGGCAAAGTAGTTGTATTGAAAGTGACTTTTTATATACTGATTGATGTCACTTATCGATTGCACCCCATCCGACCATTTCGAATGCATCTGAAGATCTCCCTGCAAATCGGACACCTCGATCAGCTTCGGCATCCGATGGTGCATTGCCATTTCTATTTCTCCCCGATCCTCACGCATTTCCGGAGGAATCCAATCCATTTTAAGTTTGCCGTAGACCTTATCTTCTGTCCTGCCGGCCAACCACTTGTCCTCCTTGATCGAGAATACCCCATACTCACTGATTTTCATTCCGCGGTCACGGGCAATAGAACGAAGGTGAATATTGTGGCGTTTAGAGCCGGTGAAGTATACCAGGGCCGATCCCCACTCTTTCTCGTTGACAATCCTCAGGTCCGCCTGCCTTTTTTCCGATTTCAGAATAATACTGGCACGGGTTTCTCCTTTTGCCAATACCTTCGAGGCAAGCGTGCGCGAGGTAAAGAAACGCACAATCGCAGACCGATCATGCGGCTGACAGGTAACGAGTATGTCAATGTCGCCAACAGTTTCCTTTCTCCTTCTGAGACTTCCTGCCAGTTCAGCATTCTTCACCCCCGGCAAAGATCTCAGTTTTTCAAGGAGCTGATTCCCCATATTCATCGCATCCCATAACAACATACGGTCTTCAATGATCTTATGTACTTTCAATGCACGAAGCATGTTTTCCACTTTTTTTGGGCCGAAGCCCCTTATTCCTGCGATGCTTCCGTCTTGCAGGGCGCCGATGACTTCGTCTCTTGTCTCCAGTTTCAGTTTTCTGTGAATCGTGTTCAGCGACTTTGGACCAAATCCACTGATGTCCATAAGCTCAACCAATCCTGACGGAACTTCACGCTTCAACTCATCGAAACGCTTCACCTTGCCCTTGCCAAGAAACTCCCTGATGTCTTCCCCGATCGACTTGCCTACTCCGGGAATTTGATCCAGGCTGTCCGTCTTGACATAGTAAGAGATGTCCTCCGGCAACCCCGCAATACTGTTCGAAGCATTCTGATAGGCTATAGCACGAAATGCATTGTTTTCTTTCAGCCGGTACATGCCGGCAATAATGTGGAGCAACCCCGAAAGTTTTTCGTTGGTAGGGGTCATGGGGCAAAATTGCCGAACTGAATCATAAATAGTAATGATATGCGTCAATCGGAACCGGGAGGAAGATCAGACATGCTAATATGGTTCAATCCCCACAGTTCGAAAGCACATAGGAAGCGCACATCTCTTTGGCAGCCCATTCATTTCACAAGTCAACCTTTCACAAAAGACCGGCCTGCGCCATCTGAATGGGGAGGGCAATTCAGTATCTTAGTAATACCCATAAGGAATCTTACCTCCACTTTAGATTTCAGTCCTATGAAGCGCCCATCAATTCATTGTTCCAGCATTATTCTATTCTCCTTCACTTTGCTGATATCGGCGTGTACGACGAAGCCCACAGTAAATGTGGGCAGCACAGATATCGGTGGCCTTGTCGAAGGCCCAAATGGTCCGGAAGCAGGCGTATGGGTGATTGCAGAGACATTTGACCTTCCAACACGCTACGCCAAAACAGTTGTTACCGATGATCAAGGCCTATATCTCATCCCGGAACTTCCGGCAGCAAAATACAAAGTGTGGGTTCGGGGATATGGACTGGTGGACTCTCCCAAGAAAGACGCCGCACCGGGCATGACATTGAATCTCGAGGCAGTGCCGGCACCCAATGAGCTTGCGGCAGCGCAATATTATCCTGCGGGTTACTGGTTCTCACTGATTCACATGCCCGACAAAACCAAGTTCCCCGGAACAGGATCGGGGCCTAACGGTAACGGAGTATCCACCGATATCAAGCACCAGGCTGACTTTATCAGAAATCTCAAGTCGGGCACCTGCCTTGCCTGCCATGCGCTTGGCACAAAAGGAACAAGAGAATTTCAGGCTTCACTGGGCAAGTTTGATAATTCGATGGACGCATGGGAAAGGCGACTTCAATCGGGACAGGCGGGCGTGAACATGGTCACCTCCACGGTTGCCATTGGCCGAGACGAGATGCTGAAGATACTTGCCGACTGGACGGACAGGATTGCTGCAGGTGAAGTACCACCGGTTCCACCCCGCCCTCTAGGGATTGAAAGAAATGTTGTGATCTCACAGTGGGACTGGGCTGACCCAAAAGTGTACATGCATGATGTCGTTTCTACAGATCGCAGGAAGCCAACAGTAAATGCAAATGGAAAGCTATATGGTTCGCTTGAACTGAGTGGTGACTACCTCCCTGTTCTGGATCCCACCTCCAATCTTGTCGACCAGGTTCCATTGACCGTCCGTGATCCGGATACTCCGGTGGCGTCAGGAGAGGTTGTCCAACCATCGCCTTACTGGGGTGACACCGCCATTTGGAACAGTAAGACCAACGTGCACAATCCGATGATTGATCAGAAAGGCCGTGTTTGGATAACTGCCACCATACGACCCAGGGAGAATCCCGCCTTCTGCAGGAAAGGATCGAGCCTACTTTCCGCAAAACTCTTTCCGCTTGAAAGGGCCAGCCGTCACCTGGGAATGTATGATCCTTCTACCGGAAAGTATATCACGATTAACACCTGCTTCAGCACTCATCACCTGATGTTTGCTGAGGATGAAAACAACACGCTTTGGACCAGCGGCGGTGGCGAAGTGGTTGGTTGGCTCAATACAAAGAAGTTTGAAGAAACCGGAGACGAGGTGGCCTCCCAGGGATGGACAGCATTGATTCTGGATACCAATGGAAACGGCAAGCGGGATCAATATGTTGAACCCGATGCCAAAGTTGATCCCACACTCGACAAGAGGATTGCCAAAGGACTTTATGCCGTATCGCCAGCACCCGATGGTTCAGTTTGGGGATCCTCTCTTGGATATCCTGGTGCAGTGATACGACTCAATCCGGGATCAAATCCTCCTGAGACAGCACTCACCGAATACTATGAGCTGCCGCTCGACGCCAATGGCGATCCAGTTGAAGGTTTCTCGCCCCGCGGGATGGATATTGACCGCAATGGGGTGGCTTGGGTGGCATTGGCCAGCGGACATATGGCAAGCTTCGACCGCAGGAAATGCAAAATCCAGAACGGGCCTGAAGCCACAGGTCAGCATTGTCCGGAAGGCTGGACTTTTTACACTGAGCCATTGCCCCAGTTCAAAGGCCTGGATTTAAAAGGAAGTGCAGAAGCCAGTTACTACACCTGGGTGGATCAATTCAATACTTTGGGACTTGGAGAGAATACGCCGATTAATACAGGAAATGAATCCGAAGGTTTGCTTGCTCTAAAGGAAGGCAAATGGGTTGTATTGCGCGTTCCCTACCCAACTGGTTTTTATACCAAGTGGATGGATGGAAGGATTGATGACGCGAACGCAGGATGGAAGGGCCGCGGGCTATGGGCCACCATCAGTACCCGTGCTCCGTTTCATATGGAGGGCGGCAAGGGTACAACCAGCAAAGTATTCAAGTTTCAACTGCGGCCCGATCCGCTGGCGAAGTAATCATATACGGTTGTGATCAGAAGATATGTGAGCGACTGGGTTATCTCAACTCCTGCTTTGCCTTGTAATCAAACAACATGTCAAATGCCGCACTTAGGTTCTTCAGCTTTGATGAGCGTTTGAATTTCCCTCCCCTCGCGTAAAACTCTTCCAGTTTCACCTCAGGATTGTTTCCGTTGAACCCGGGATAGGAAGACATGCTGAACAACGCATCGGCGCCTAACTTGTAAGTAATATTCATCACTTTGACCTTATACCCCACCGAATCAGGGGTAATGGTCACAAATCCAAAATACAGGTTAGCACCCTTCTTCGGTATAAATTCCACCATATCCACTGAGATCCTTGTCTTTTCTTGCCGGTAGTTCCGGAAGCAAGACCTGGACATAAGCCATTGTTCAAGGTTTACACCTGGATTCTTAATCGACTGTTCGTACCAGATCGCCCTTCCGTTATAATAGAAATGCGCATAACTATCCAGCTGGCCCACTGCAGGAAAAACCAAAGCAGTAAGAAAAACCAGGGTTATCAGTCTCTTCATGTTATGCACTCATGTTATGCACTCATGGTCATAGCTCAGCGCTTCAGGAGCCCCTTGTAGTTTTCATTAATATACGAATCAATGGACTCATAGAATGCTTCCACTTCCATTTCATCCAGGTCTATCATCACCTCCGAGTTGTCTGAAAGCACCAACCCGAATTTGTGGAGTATGCCACCTTCATCCTTGACCAGGTTGATCCGCTGAATGTCGTTCAGTCCAATCTTACCTCGCTTCTCATTATTTCTGTACTCAATGAACGCAGTTGTCAGCGTCAGAAAGTCATTATAGTTCTTTATTCCGGAAAACAACTTGCCCACAATAGGAAAGATAATGCAGACACCAGCCCAAATGAAATAGCGAACCGCATTGATTTCGTATTCCAGATAGATGAATACAAAAATGGCCGGAATGGCCAGGTAGATCAGCAGTTGCTTCCGCAATTTGTTGCGGTGATTTCTGAAATTGAATCCCCCCTCAACAGGTTTGATGCGAAGCGGGAAAAGGAATTCTTCCCACAATACCAGGGCCATGATGACAACTGCGGCACCCACCAGCAGCATACCAATAAAAGTCTTCAACTCCAGTTCGTGAACCTGTGCCCTGAATATCTGAGAGGACAGAAAGAACGATACTCCAAAAATCAACAGAAGCAAACCAATGCTTATTTCCTTGGGATATGTATGTCGTATAACTTTCATGCGCTGCAATACTTTCTTTGACGGCGCGAGTATACTAAAAAAATAGTCCCCGCACCGTACGCTGGCGGTTAACCGGTTGTCTCAAACTTCGGATGGATGGGCCGGGAGGTAAACTGCCCCATTCTCTGCAAACAGACAGTTCTTAAGCCCCATTTAGTATATTTGGACTATCTGAACAGCCGGAAATGAAAGCTTCCAATTCCCGGAAGCAGAATATAACACAACAATAAAACGGATATATCATGAAAAGCCCCTTGATTTTACTTCTGCTCCTGCTCACTTCATCCGCTATCATGGCACAGGTTGACAAAGACAAGCTGGCCCTCGATGTCGCCAAGGCCGAAGAAGCCAATTTACAAAAACTGAAAAGCTACATTTGGAACCGCAAGTCAGACGTTTCAGTTGATGGGCAGGTGAAACTGACAACAGTAACCCAGTTCAGTTTTGATGCCCAGGGAAAGGCCCAGGCCAAACTGGTGGATGCTGAAAGCTCGGTCGAGCAAAAACGCGGCCTGCGCGGCAGAGCCCAAAAAAATGCCATTGAAGATAAGGCTGAATATGTACAGAAAGCCCTTGCTCTTGCTGTAGCCTATACTTTCATGTCAAAAGGAGAACTGATTGACTTCTTCAGCAAGGCGACAGTCAAGGAGAGCAATGGTGTTATTGAGGCAACGGGAGAAAATGTCTATGTGCAAGGAGATAAACTTACCGTTCGCATCGACGCTGCATCCAAGTTGTTCCTTAACAAGAAATTTTCCAGCCTTCTTGGTAAAGACGCTGTTGACGGGGAGATCAACTACGAGAAATTCAACTCGGGGATCAACCACGTTTCAACCACTGTGCTGAATATGCCGGCCCAAAAGATGAAGATTAATGCAGTAAACCAGGACTATTCACAGCGCGTGAACTAACGTTTTAAGACCATTCCATCAAACATAGCTCCCAATGACCCATAAGCCCTCACGCCGCGCATTTCTGTCCAAAACCACTAAATTACTTTTCGCCCCTGCCGTCCTGTCCGGAAGCTTCTCAATGTTCGCATGGAGTAATGACACTTATTCGACGCGTGCCATCGACCTCATGAAGCAGGCCACGGTAATCGACATGCTGGGCCTGCTCACACTCAACTTCCCCCTGATGGAAAAGTGGTCGGCCCACCCGGAATCGTTTACGGCCGCCGACTTCGAAAAATACAAATCCAGCGGCATCAACATCTTCCACATTGCCGTCGGCACTGGCGGACCAGACGTGTGGAACGAGACCCGCGACTTCGTTGGGGGATGGAATACTTTTCTCGCAGGCAATGATCAGTATTTCATGCGAATCGATTCTGCAGGTGACCTGGATAGGGTCAAGTCGTCAGGAAAGATCGGCATCCTGATCGGCGTTCAGAACTCAGAGCACTTCAGGACGACAGAGGACGTGACACGGTTCTATGGATGGGGTCAGCGTGTGTCCCAGCTCACCTACAACACCCGTAATATGATAGGCAATGGCTCCACCGAACGGCGTGATGAAGGGTTGAGCGACTTCGGGGTCGCAATTGTTCAGAAGATGAATGAAGTGGGAATGATAGTTGATGTATCCCATTGCGGCGACAAGACTTCACTCGATGCATTTGAGGTGTCGAAGAAGCCCGTTCTCGTTACCCACTCCAATGCCAGGGCGCTCAACCCGGGCCATCCCCGCTGCAAGCCGGATGAAGTGATCAGGAAAGTTGGCGAGACCGGCAGCGTGATGGGCATTACCGGTGTAAGGATGTTTGTGAAAGGCGCTGAACCCACCACACTGGAAGACGCACTCAATCACTTCGACTACGTCGCCAAGATGATCGGGATTGAACATGTGGGTGTTGGTAGCGACATTGACCTCGACGGTTATGATGATATGCCGCCTGAACTCAACAAACAGTTGCGCGCCGGATACAAAGGAAGCTATGGATTCAGAGAGAAGATTGATATTGACACTATCGCACATCCCAAGAGAATGTTTGACATTACGGAAGGCCTCATCAAGCGCGGCTATTCAAACGACCAGATCCTGGGTGTGCTGGGAGGAAACTTCAAGCGGGTGATGAAGGTTATCATGGGGTGATTGAATGCTTTTTTTTGATTTGGCAAGTCACCAAGATTATTTCGCGCAAAGCTCGCTACGCCCGCAAAGAAAAGTTGATGTTGGATGTTAGGACGCCTATGACTAAGTGAAATCAATACTGGAGTCAAACAGGTTGCTTGAACTAAGGTTCCAGACTTACTACTAAGAATTCTTTTTTGCAGGCTTTGCGCCTTTACGCGTCTCTTCTCATCTGCGCGTAAGCGCCCATGAAATCCATCAATCAACAAAACTCCCTCTTCCCGCTTGCAATAGAACGATAGATCGCATCCACTACCCTGATGTCCTTCCACCCTTCCTCCCCTGGAACCAGCATAGGGCGGCTATTCATAATGGCCAATGCATCTTCATCCATTTGCCTGGCTTGTTGGTTGGGAATAACGGCGTTTAACCTTTTTCCAGAGCTTGTCTCTCCTTCGATGCCGGAGTAAGATTGAAATGGCGAAAGACCATACCATCCTTTCTCGCAAGTAACGCGGAGGTCATTGTAGTTCTTTCCAAGGCTCGTCTCACAGTGAGCAGTAACACCGCCAGGAAACTCAAGATCGAACACCACCGTCTCCGGCACGTCTTTGTAGATCTCAGGGCGCGCTGAGGATCCCACCGCCTTCACGGACACAGGTTCCAGCCCGGTGCAGTAGCGTGCCGCATTCAGCGGATAGACGCCCATGTCATGCATGCAGCCACCACCCATTACTTTCTTCTGCTTCCAATGATCCGTGCGCGGGTCAAAGTATCCTGCTGCAGCCTTCACATTCAGAATCCTGCCATAGGCTAACTGCTTCCTGTAGCCGATGATTTCCTGTGTGTTCGGTTCATGCTGCATCCTGTAGCCGATGGCCAGACTCACTTTGTTGGCCTTGGCTGCGTCGATCATTTTTGTGCATTCTTCTGCTGTCACCGCCATGGGTTTCTCACACCATACATGCTTTCCGGCTTTGGCCGCGCGAATGGAATATTCGGCATGCATGGATGGCGGAAGTACCACATAGATCACATCAACGTCAGGGTTATCTGCAATTCGGTCGAAGTTGGAATAATTGTAAATGTTCTTGTCTGCAATCCTGTATTGCTTTTTCCAGCTCTCTGCTTTCGAAGGCGTACCCGTGACGATGCCGGCGAGATGACAGTTCTTCGTCCGTTGCAAGGCAGGTGCGAGCAGATCTGTGCTGTAATATCCCAAACCTACCAATGCAACCCCGAGCGAATTCTTCTTTTGGGTTTTGATGGCAGGGAATCCATTCCAGGCCATGGCCGACCCTGCTATTGCTGCCACGGATTGTAACAGAAATTTGCGGCGTGACTTCATTTTCATGATGATTTGAGGTTATGAAAGTCTTTAGCTATGGAAGGTCTGGTCAACCAAGTTAAGCATTTGTTGATTGGGTGATTGGTATTGCTCCGTCGTCGAGTCTCAATTCTTTTGCTGATTGGGTGATTGGAAGGGATACCTACGGTACATTGGATCAAATCTGATGTATAGGTCTGCCAGCCCTGAAAGGGCGTCGTTTATCAGCGGCACGCGATGCGGACGGCTATCAAAAATATCGGTGATCACAAAAGCCTCACCTTCGATCCTGTAGATGCTCGGTCCATCAAGATGGACCTCCTACCAATGACGTGCTTGAGATATAAAAAAGAAAGCGGAGATCGCTTCGCACCGATTATGTCGTGCTCGCGATTGTAATGCAGGAATCCACATATTTAGATTCACGCCATTGGTAGGAGTTCCCGGTGAGTCATTGGTAGGAGCTCCGTAAGGAGCGACGAAGCAACCTGACCACTGTAGTCATGCAACTATCACCTTATCGTGAATCTCAATCCCACCGATGGATCAATAGCTCCGGATACATAGCCACCGGAGCCAAACTCAATGAATGGCTTGAGGTCGAAGGTTACTGATATTGGTATGTTGGCCGGAAACCGGTATTCAAGTCCCACGATTCCATTAATCCCAAGTCCTACATTATTGTTTTTATAGTAGTCGACCTCGTGGCCAAAGTTGCTGTAGTACCTGCTCCTGCCATTATAGAATGCAAGGTGAGCTCCACCTCCGTAGTAAACAAAGAGTCCGGGTGTATCATACACAGGCTGGTGTTTCTCCAGCAACCCTGTAAGACTGGTTCCATTTCCAAAAGTTCCCAGGATACCCTCGAGAGCCACATCCGGTTTGAAGAAATATTTTACTGACACGCCTGTCGTCCCCCCAATCCTGACACCAACTGCTACATTGCGCTGTGCATACAGGTTACAGTTCACGAAAAACGCTGCAACAAGCAGCAGGAAAAAGGAAGATCTGAATACTGACTCTTTCATAGTTGATCGTAATTAGAGTATGGCTGCCAGGACAAGTATGTTGATGCCGCTCCCCGCTGAAGAGAGCCTAACCTTAACCCCATGATTGATCTGCAACTGCGGGGAGCGAATGCATCAACAAGTTCTGTTGTCCGATCTAGAAATTTTTTTCCAATGCCGCGATACGGGTTTGGGCTTCTTCTTTACCATAGAACAACGCCATACGATAAAGCTCCAGTGCTTCTTTTTGCGTGCTCTTTTTCTTCTTTGGTGCGAAGTGGGTGCGATTGGCCGTCTCTTCCACGGCGGCAGCCCTTGCAAAATAGGCTTCACCTTCGTCGATCTTCTGCTGAACCATGAGCTGTTGCACCTGTGCCTCCATCACCGCTGACTCTTCTTTCTTTGCCTTCAGCTGATTCAGGTTATCCAGGATCTCTGCCTTCTGTATGCTCACGAGGTTCACCAGGTTATCGTTATCGTTTTTGTATTTCTCCACCTTTTCCTGGAGAGCCGCCAATTCATTATTACGTGTATCAAGGTCGCTTCTCAGCCTCCTGATGGCAGCCGCATAGGCAGCATCGCTGGCCGAGCGTTTGCGCGACTTTTCCAATGCCGCAATTTTTCGTTCTGTTGCGCGGACGTAGCGATTGATCTCACTCATGCGTCGTTTGTACACCTCGTAGTTGGTTCCCTCCAACATGCGGGTTCGCAACACATGCCTGTTGGCATCAATGGAATCCAGCAAGGCTCCAATTTCCACCATGGCAGTAGTGAGCTTCTTGTTTTCGTTCACTACGCTTTGTAAAGAATCAATCGTGGCTTGCGCTTTTTTCTCCTTATTCATATCGCATCCCAACATCACCACAGCCATAGACCACAACAAAAAAATTCTAAAGCACATATGAATTTGGTTTTGGTTTCCCGCACTATTGCGGTTGATGTAATTAACGCAGCATCAAGGGTTCTGATTATCAAGAAATTGCCCCAGTGGCCTATTGAGGCGACAACTGACGGGAGAAGTCGGTGAATTACAGAGTTCAAATTCGGTTAAACCGCGAGAACAAAGCTGACAAAAAGTCGTAAGTGGGTAAGCTTTCCCAGACCCCAGATTTTGTACCTGAGTCAAGGTGCAGATTGCGGACCCGATGGGTTCGCTGCGCTCACGATGACGGCAAAGTTATGAGGTTGGGATGCGTGGAGAATTGCGTCGCTACGCCAGCAATCGTCAGCAGCACTACAGGAGTTCATAATTTGATGGGGTGATTGGATGGAAATCCCGACTGAACAGGATCAACTTAACGTATAAATCCGCAAGCCCTGCAAGGGCGAAGTTAACAGCGGCGCGTATAGCGCGTCGCTAAGGGTTAACGATTATCAGAGCCTGTAAGGCCGGAGTTTGTAAACCACATCCGGACCGGAGTGGTCACTTCACTTCGTCTGTGATGATGACGTAGTCTTCGCGAAGCGCAAAGAAGCGATCTGCTGCTTCAGCCGGATGGCTCGACCATATTTTTACAGCGTATGGTACTGAAATTCACCTCCATCGTGGGCGAACCTTCCCCGGATTTTCAGTCAGATTGTATCTTTACGCCGGCTGAATTAGAGCGACTGTGCTATGAAAACCATGATGATCACCCCTGAGGGCATGGAAAAACTAAAAGCCGAGCTTGATCATCTGTGGCGGGTGGAACGGCCCGACACTACACAGAAGGTGGCTTGGGCTGCGAGTCTCGGCGACCGGTCAGAGAACGCGGACTATCACTACAACAAAAAACGTCTCCGCGAAATTGACCGCCGCATCCTGTACCTGCGAAAGTGCATTGACGACCTGAAGGTAGTGCACTACTCACCTTTTCAGGACGGGAAGGTGATGTTCGGCGCCTGGGTGGAGATTGAAAACAACAAGGGTTTCAAGAAGCGGTTGCGCATCGTGGGCAGCGAAGAACTCATCGGATCCAGGGATCACATCTCTATGGATTCGCCTATGGCACAGGCTTTGCAGAAAAAGCAAGTGGGCGATGAAGTTGTTGTCAAAACCGCCACCGGAGAATTTGTATGGCGGATCCTGAACATTGAGTATGAACAGTGAGTGAACTTCAGGACGAACACTACTCGAGGTACTTCAACATTCCTTCAACATTCAAAATTCATCTGTTCAACATTCAACATTCTTTCACTCCCATCCTCCGCCAAGGGCCCGGTACAAGAATATCGCCGAAAGGAACTGCTGCTTGCGCACTTCGGTGAACTGCAACTCGGACTCAAGGCGGTTCTGCCTGGCAATGAGCACTTCCATGTAGTTGGCGTAGCCGGTAAGGAATAATTCGTTGGAGATGTCGACAGCCTCGATCAAGGTTCTCACCTCCTGCGCCTTGAAGTCGCTTACTCTCCTGTAATTAAGTACACGGTTCATTTCAGTGGAGACTTCTTCGACGCCCCTCAGCACAGTGCGCTGGTATTCCAGGAACATTGCGTTCCGTTCCGCATAAGCGCGGCGGTATGACACCATGATCTGGTTCCTGTTGATCAGAGGCGCCGACAACCCACCTATGACTCCGTACGCAAAGGAAGCAGGGGCCTGAAACCACAACGAGCTCTTGAATGCGTTCATGCCTGCATCAGCGGTGATAATGATGCTCGGGTAGAAAGCGGCACGCACTGACTTCAGCTCATAATCAGTGGCAATGAATTCCCGCTCCGCCTGCTGGATGTCGGGGCGGTTGAGCAACAACTCCGACGGTATACCTGTGTTCAGCATCGGCGGGAGGTCGCGCATGTCAATGGTGTCTTTCCGGAAAATCCGTTGAGGATATCGGCCCAGCAAGGTGTTCATCGCGTTCTCGGCAGCTATGATTTCCTGGAGTTTCAATCCCTCCAGCGCCTTGGAGCGTAGCAGCTGTGCCTCAAACTGGCGAACACCCAGTTCAGTGATCCGCCCGCTCGCCTTCTGGATGTGAATGATCTCGACGGCTTTCTCCTGGATGCCGATGTTGCGGCGAATGATTTCCAACTCTGTATCCAGCGCCAGCAGTTCATAATAGAACATGGCCACCTCAGCCACCAGCTGGGTCGTCAGCAACTTCTTGCCGAGTTGCGAGGCGAGGAAGCGGTTGAACTGGCCACGCTTCCGGTTCTGCAGTTTCCCCCAGATGCCTGTCTCCCAGCCTGCACGCAAGCCGAGGTAGTAATCAGGTGTGGGATTCGGAATCTGCTGATCAGAGGAAATATTGGGTGAGAGGTTGGTGTCGAAGTTGCCCACGCCGTTCATGGTATAGTCTCCATACTTCGCCACACCCACCGTACCTGCCGCATAGACCTGTGGGAACAGCGCGTTCCGGCTCGCAAGAAATGCAGCGTTGGCAGCAAAGATCCGCTGGTTGGCGATCTGCATGTCTATATTATAATGGAGTGCCGTGTCGATCAGGCCGGTCAGGTTCGGATCGTGGAAGTAATCATGCCATTTGATCGTATCCCGTCGTGACATGTAGCCGGTGTCTGCGCGGAAGTAGCCGGGGGGCTGAATCTGCTTTACAGGATTGATGTCCTTCGGCACCCTGCAACCCGCCATCCAAAAGGCCAGGGCAATGACTATACACCCTATGGTCAGACGTGAATTCATGAAGGATGCGTTGCGGTTGGAGGTGTGGGTTTGCGGAATCGCTCATCGAGGTGGGCGAAGATGTAGTACAACCCCGGAATGAGCACGACACCGAACAACGTGCCTATCAGCATGCCACCGGCGGCAGAAGTTCCGATCGAACGGTTACCGAGTTCACCGGGACCGCTGGCCAGTACCAACGGCATGAGGCCGGCGTTGAATGCAAAGGAAGTCATGAGAATCGGACGTAGACGTGCTGCCGCTCCTTCGATCATTGCATCTTTAATGCTCAACCCCTCTTTTCTCTTCAGCAGAGCAAACTCCACAATAAGAATGGCATTCTTCCCCAGCAGGCCCACGAGCATGACAAGCGCCACCTGTGCATAAATGTTGCTCTCAAGGCCCAGCATCTTCAATGCGAAGAAGGCCCCGAATATTCCGGCAGGCAGCGCAAGCAGTACCGACAATGGGAGAACGAAACTCTCGTACTGCGCGGAGAGCAGGAGATAGACAAACACGAGTACGATGGCAAAGATGAATACGGCCTGGTTGCCGGATAGAATCTCCTCCCGCGTGATGCCGGAGAACTCGACGGCAAATCCTCTGGGCAAGGTTTTAGCAATCTCTTCAGCAGCTGCTATCGTCTCACCGCTGCTGTGGCCTCTGGCCGCGTCACCATTGATCATGATCGCATTGAACATGTTGTATCGTGTAATCTGCTCTGGACCGTACACGCGCTCAAGCGACATAAACACCGAGTACGGCACCATCTCGCCGCGGCTGTTCTTGATGTAGAGTGTCATCAGGTCTTCCGGCTTGGTGCGGAATTCCGGCGAGGCCTGGATCATGACCCGGTACATCCTTCCAAACCGGACGAAGTTGCTGGTATAAAAGCTGCCGATAAGTGCCTGAAGTGAACTCATTGCCTCAGAGACGCTAACATCATTTTTCGCCGCGAGGTCATAGTCGATCTTGATCAGGTACTGCGGGAAGTTGGGATCGAAACTCGTGAAAGCACTGCCGATGGCGGGATGTGCCTGCAAGTCGCTGATATATTTCTTGCCTACTTCGTCCATCTTCTTGAGGTTGCCTGTGCCCGTCCTGTCCACGAGCCGGATTTCAAAGCCGCTGGCATTGCCGAAGCCGGGGACCGTGGGCGGCGGAAAGAACTCGATGGAGGCATCGGCGATGTGCCGGGTACGACGCGTAAGACTGTCAATCAGTTCATTCACCGACTCCTTTCGCTCGTCCCAGGGTTTAAGGTTGATCATACCCATGCCGTAGGACGAGCCCACCGATTCGGTCACGAGGCTGTAGCCAGCCAGCGTGGAGATATTCTCCACCTGCTCCATTTTCTTTGTGATGGCGGTGACTTCCTCAAGCACTTTACCCGTTCGTTCTACTGTAGACCCGCGCGGCGTGGCCACGTTCACATAAATCACACCCTGATCCTCGGTTGGGATGAATCCCGACGGAAGAATAGCGGCCATCCACCAGGCAGCAAAAACGAAAAAGCCAAGCATAGCGAGCGTAACCAAGCGCCTTGCTCCTACACGGGTGATGAGTCCCTTGTAACTCTGCTCTACCTTGTTGTAGCCTTTATTGAAACCGGAAAAGAATTTTGCCATCCATCCGCCGGATTGCCCCTCGATCGGTCTCAGGATGATCGCAGACAATGCTGGTGTAAGCGTAAGGGCATTCACGCCTGAGATGAGAATGGCGATGGCCAGTGTCAAAGAGAACTGACGATAGAAGACGCCAACAGGTCCGCTCATAAAGGATACAGGAACAAAAACCGAAGCCATCACCATCGTGATCGCAATGATGGCTCCGCCGATTTCTTTCATTGCATCGATAGTTGCCTCTTTCGGCCCGATATGCTTCTCGTGCATCTTGGCATGAACGGCCTCTACAACAACGATAGCGTCGTCCACGACAATCCCGATGGCGAGTACCATGGCGAATAATGTGAGCAGGTTGATGGAAAATCCAAGCAGCTGCATGAACGCGAAAGTGCCCACGAGCGAGACTGGAACTGCTAGTGCGGGTATCAGCGTGGACCGGAAGTCCTGAAGGAAAATAAATACCACTACGAATACGAGGATGAGCGCTTCCACAAAGGTGTGCATCACCTCTTCAATGGAGGCATCCAGAAACCGCGATACATCATAGGCAAAATTGTACTTCATCCTTGGCGGGAAGGCGCTCTCCTCCAGCTCGGCCATGCGCTTCTTCACTTTGATGATCACATCGCGCGCATTGGATCCCGGCCGCTGTTTCAGCATGATCGACGCAGAGGGACGGCCGTCTGCTTTTGAATCCATTTGGTAGCTCAGTGAGCCGAATTCAATATCGGCGATGTCTTTCAGCCTGAGCATCGATCCATCAGGGTTTGCCTGCAGAACGATGTTCTTGTACTGGTCCGGCTCAAAGAACTTGCCGGTATAGCGGAGTACGTATTCCAGGATTTGCTTTTGCTTGCCTGAACTTTCACCCGTCTTTCCAGGGGCGGCCTCCACGTTCTGCTTCCGGATGGCATTTACGATGTCGGTGGTAGAAACCTTATAGATAGCCATCTTGTTTGGGTTGAGCCAAACGCGCATGGAATAGTCCCGCGCTCCCATAATCTGTGCCAGTCCCACACCATTGATGCGCTTCAGTTCAGGAAGTATGTTGATGTCGGCGAAGTTGTAAACGAACTTTTCGTCCACAGTTTCATCCTCGCTGTAGAGGTTCAGGTACAGCAGCATGCTGTTGACTTCCTTCTCTGTCTGTACTCCGGCCCTGATAACCTCTTCGGGTAGCTCATCCAGTACGGTGCTCACACGGTTCTGCACGTTGACGGCTGCCAGGTCCGGGTCAGTACCCACTTCGAAGAAGACGGTGATGATGGTCACGCCGTTGTTGCCTGAGACTGACGACATGTATGTCATGCCCGGCACGCCGTTGATGGCCCGCTCGATGGTCATGGCCACCGTCTTCACGCATACCTCTGCGTTTGCACCCGTATATTTTGTGGTCACCGTTACCGAGGGAGGTACGATTTCAGGGAACTGGGTGATGGGCAATCCGAAGAATGCAAGAATGCCCAGGAAGGAAATGAACAGGGAGATGACGATGGACAGAACCGGTCGATTAATGAAAGTGCTGAGCATGGTCTACTGCTTGAGCGACTTGTAAGCCTCGTCAACACTGATCGCCAAAGGGCGGACGATCATCCCCTCACGGAGGTTCTCCACGCCTTCGTAGACGATTCGTTGTCCCTTTTCGAGTCCCTGCCTTACGATATAGTAGTCCTGAAAGCGCTGCAACGGGACGAAGCTTTGCATGACCACCATGTTGTTGGCGTCCACTGTGAACACATAGTCTTTGTCCTGGATTTCCATCACAGACTTTTGGGGCACGAGCAACGCGCCAGGAAAACTCCGCTTGATTTTGATACGGCCTGAAGAGCCGTGGCGGAGTAGATTGTCGGTATTCACAAAGCGTGCCCGCAGTGCCAGCGCTCCCGTGCCCTCCTCGAACTCACTTTCAATGGCCTCTATCCTCCCCTTGCCAGGATAGATACTGCCGTCGGCAAGGACCAGTTCGACATCTATTTTGGTCAGTCGTTCAAAGGCATCGGCCCTTGATTTTACAAACTTCAAGTAGTCCGTCTCGGAGACACGGAAATAAACGTTCATCGCGGAGATGTCCGAGATCGTCGTCAGCAGGTCTCCTTCCTGGATAAGACTTCCCAGTTTTGAAGGGATGCGGTTGATGACGCCGTCAAAAGGAGAGCGGATGCTGGTGTTGTTAAGTTTGACTTTGGCAGCCACTTCATTGGCCTTCGCCTGATCGATTTGAGCCTTTGCCTGGTCGATCTTCGCCTGTGCCAGTTCCATCTCCGTGTTCGCTATAACATTCTTCTGGACCAGGAGCTTCACTCTTTCCAGTTCCACCTGTGCCGTCTTCATTGCGGCTTCAGCACTCTTCAAGTCGGCGGTGGCGCTATTCAACCTGGCCTGGTATTCCTCCTCATCAATCCTGAAGAGGGTCTGTCCCTCCTTTACCGCTGCGCCTTCATCCACAAGTATGCTTTTGAGGTATCCGTTGACTCTTGCGCGAATTTCCACGTTGCGCACCGACTGGATATCAGCCACAAAGTAAACGTCCGCGACAACGTCTTTGGATGACACTTCAGTAACCGGAAATTCATTTCCAGTCGTGTTTTCTTCTGTTGTTTTCTTACAACTCCAGAAGCAACAGGACAGCGTGATAATATAGATTATACTGCGGATCATGCAGAGCTAATGGATTATCCGATTCTATAACGGCTTAAGTTAGGAAAAGCTGCATGTAGTGAGAATGATGAATGTCAGGTATTTTGTTACCCGGTTTACCCGTTTTCAATCACTTAGTCATCAAATGGTACTCGGAGTTAATAGCCGGATTTTCTATTTTTAATAGTGGTCGTCTGTTTCAAACAAGTTCCAGGAATAAATCCAATCTAATTCCCATGAAAAGACTCCTTCCGCTTCTATTCGCAGTTAATCTGGCCGTTGCCCAGTCCAAACCTCCACATATATTCATATCCGTTGATATGGAGGGCATTGGTGGCATCGGAACCAGCGCAATGGTTACCCCTGGCGCCAAGGACTACGAAACGGGAAGAAAGCTGATGACAGCAGAAGTGAATGCAGTGGTTGCTGCCATTTTTGAATCGGGACCGGCACAAATCGTTGTCAACGACAGCCATGGTGACATGCAGAATCTGCTTCACACCGAACTTGATCCCAGGGTAGAGTACATTCAAAGCAATATCAAGCCCCTGGGAATGGTACAGGGACTTGATAACACATTCGATGGAATAATATTCCTGGGTTATCACGCGATGGCTGGAACAGAAAATGGCTTTCTTGCCCACACAGGTACGGGTAATGTGAAGGGTCTTTGGCTCAATGGCGTGGAAGTTGGCGAAGGAGGACTGAATGCCCACTTTGCCGGCTCAATCGGAGTTCCGGTGTTACTGGCATCCGGTGACAAGACTTTTACGGAAGAAATCAGGAAGCTACTGGTACCTGTAAGAGTGGTTGTGACCAAGCAGGCTATCGGAACTTCTGCAGCAAAACTTCTTCATCCTGATGTAGTCAAAAAAGAACTGCAGAGTCAGACTCGCCTGGCCATTAAGGATATCGGCAAAGCCAAACCCCTTTCCGTGCAGAACCCGATTGAGTTCCGGATAAAAGTAGACAACCCGACACGTGCCGATGTTGCTATGAGTATTCCGGGAATGAAAAGGATAGACGGGTACACTGTTGCCTACACTGCCACCAACATGGAAGAGGCCTATAAACTGATCAGGGTGATCTATAAATACCTTTCGTGGTAGCCAGACATTTGGTGATTTGGTGATTGGTTGATTTGTTGATTTGACGTTGCTCACCTCCGTGCAACTCACTTCCTGTTCAACACTCACCATTCCAACAGTACTAGACAAATGCCCTCAAATGAGGTCATAGGAACCTCGCCCTTACAGGGCTT
>JBDHXU010000044.1:0-27067 GCA_039810905.1 Cyclobacteriaceae bacterium
CTTCGGCGGGCGAGCATTCTTCATTTTCATGCAAATCGCCAAATCAACAAATCACCAGATCGACAAATGACTTAGTCGAAGCGGATGGCCTTGATCGGGTTGATCCGCGATACGATGGCCGTTGGTAACAGCAACACTACTGATACCACCGCGAAGATGAGCACATTCAACGCCAGTACGGTGGCCCAGTCCCAACTGATGGGTACATAACTCATGTAATAGTCATGAGGGTTGAGCTTCATGATCCGGAAACGATCCTGCAAGAAGCACAGCCCCAGTCCCAGCGCATTGCCCCAAAGAAGACCGCGTGTGATCAGGTGAATTCCCTGGTGCACAAAAACAAAACGGATGGTCGAATCCTGTGCCCCCATTGATTTCAACAAACCGATCATCTGGGTGCGCTCCATCACCAGGATGAGGATCACGGAAATCATGTTGACACTGATGACAATGAGAATGATACCCAGCAGAATGTTCACCTGCCGGCTCACGAGCCCAAGCCATTCAAAAACCTGGCTGTATTTGTCGCTAACTTTTTCAACGAAGAGATCGAAATCCATGCTCTCCCCTATCCACCGGTACACCTGGTCCACTTTCTTCAGATCCTTCACATAGATCTCCAATCCACCCGCCACACTGTCGGGCCAGTTGTTCAGGCGCTGTATCAGCCGGAGATCACCAATGATCACTTTGTTGTCAAAATAGTCGGCAAGGTTGGTTTCATAGATGCCGCTTACTTTAAGGCGCCGAAAGCGGGGAGGATTCTGAAAGAAATGTACTGTGATCTCGTCGCCGGTCTTCGCGTTGATTTTGTTTGCAATGGTGCGGCTGATGACCACGTCGCGAGAATACCCGGAGTCCGGGAAATGAATGAACTTCCCATCCACCATGTTGGACTGAAAAGCCGCCAGGTCAAACCTCTTGCCCACTCCTTTCAACACGATGCCCAAAACTTCGTCGTCGGCCTTGATCAAGCCTGCTTTGTGGCAGAACTCTTGCACATGCCGGATATCGGGAAACTTATCTGTCCTGGTGAAAAGATCTATCTGATATGAGATCGGCTGCTCCTCCATGGAGTTGCTAAGACTGAGCTTCGTGACCAGGATATTGGCGCTGAAACTGTAAATGCGGTTCTTCACTGTGGACTGAAAGCCCTCCATGATCAGAAATGACACAATCGAGGCGGCGAGACCTACTGTCATGGTTACTACTGCAATGGTGTGGATGGTAGACGCAAAGCCATCCTTCTGTTCACGGCTGATCCGTCGTGCGAGAAAATAGGAAAGGTTCAAGATTGTGGCTTAATTTTGGCTCTCGTCTGCGTACAAAGAAAACAAAATGAAAAGACTTTTCGTGGTCCTCCTGCTCGTCTCCACGGCCTGCACCGGTCAGGTGCTCACGGGAGCTCAGCAGCTTGACCTTCTGCTTCCCAAACTGAAGGGACATCGTGTGGCTCTTGTGGTTAATCAGACCTCATTGATAGGCAAAACGCACGTGGCCGACACCCTTCACAGTCTGGGGGTGAACATCACCAAGATATTCGCACCCGAACACGGATTCAGGGGCGACGCAGCAGACGGGGAGATTATCAAAGATGGTGTCGACCAGAAGACCGGGATTCCCATCGTCTCCATTTATGGAAAGGACAAGAAACCGACCCCTGCTCAACTAAATGATGTGGATGTCGTCATCTTCGACATACAGGATGTGGGCACGAGGTTTTACACCTATATCAGCACCATGCACTACGTGATGGAGGCCTGTGCAGAAAACAAAAAGAAGATCATCATTCTCGACCGGCCGAATCCCAATGCCTATGTTGATGGGCCCGTCATGCAGAACGCCCAAAAATCTTTCGTGGGCATGCACAATATCCCCATTGCGCATGGCATGACCATCGGCGAAATGGCACGCATGATCAACGGCGAGGGCTGGCTGGACAAAGGCATTAATTGTGATCTGGAGGTAATTCAGGTAAAGGGCTGGACGCACGCTGATCCCTGGCACATTGCAGTGCGCCCTTCACCCAACCTGCCCAACGACCAGGCAATAGCGCTGTACCCTTCCATCTGTCTCTTTGAAGGTACGGTCATCTCGGTGGGACGCGGAACTGATGCTGCCTTCCAGGTGCTCGGAAACCCGATGCTCACCAACATGCCTTATCAGTTTACTCCTGTGAGCATCCCTGGTGTTTCTGTTGATCCGCCTCACAAGAACGTCAAGTGTTTTGGCCTCGACCTGAGGAATGTGAAAACACAAAGGCGCATTGATCTCAGTTATCTCATAGATTTTTATGGCCGCTATCCGGAAAAGGACAAGTTCTTCACTTCTTACTTTGACAAGCTGGCCGGAACCCCAATACTCAAACAACAGATAAAGGATGGCATGTCCGAAGATGCGATCCGGAAAAGCTGGCAGAAAGATCTGGAGGCTTACCAGTTGATCCGGAAAAAATATGTGATCTATCCCTGACCTCCGGCACTCATGACGCAGGCAGAAAAAGTAAAGGATATTCTCGGGATTCTGGACCGGCACTATCCTGATGTTTCGACTCCCCTTCAACACCATGACGCCTACACGTTGCTGGTAGCTGTTCTGCTGTCTGCACAATGTACCGATGAGCGTGTCAACAAGATAGCCCCTCTCCTGTTTGAAAGGGCAAACAATCCCTATGCCATGATCAAGTTGACGCAGGATGAAATCAGGGAGATCATCAAGCCTTGCGGATTGTCACCGATGAAGTCCAAAGGCATTTATGGGTTGTCAAAGATCCTTGTGGAAAAATACGGCGGACTGGTACCACAGACTTTTGAAGAGCTGGAGGCCCTGCCAGGCGTAGGGCATAAAACAGCCAGTGTCGTGATGACCCAATGGTTTGGTAAACCGGCCTTTCCCGTCGATACGCACATTCACAGGCTGGCCTACCGATGGGGACTTTCCAACGGCAAGAGCGTGGAGCAGACTGAAAAAGATCTGAAGCGGCTCATTCCTCAGTCGAAATGGCAAAAAGCCCATCTTCAAATCATATATTTTGGAAGAACTTTCTGCCCCGCCCGGTCCCACAAATGGCAAGAATGCCCCGTGTGCAGTAAATACATGAGACGGGAATTGAGGAAAGGTGAGAGAAAGAAGACGGCAAGGCAGAAGCAGAAGAAGTAACAGACATCAGGACAGCAGATGAATATTGTTTTTATGGGTACGCCAGAATTTGCGGTGCCGAGTCTGGAGGTACTGGTAAACAATGATTACAAGGTAGTGGCAGTGGTTACGGCACCAGACAAACCTCAGGGGCGGGGAATGAAACTGACTTCATCTCCTGTGAAGGAGTGCGCCGTGCGACACCATATTCCGGTACTGCAGCCTGTCAATCTGAAATCACCGGCATTTCTGGAAGAACTGCGTGGCTTTCATGCTGACGTTCAGGTAGTCGTGGCCTTCAGGATGCTGCCAGAGGCAGTGTGGTCCATGCCGAAGAAAGGAACCTTCAATCTCCATGCATCGCTTCTTCCGCAATACAGGGGTGCCGCTCCCATTAACTGGGCCATCATCAACGGCGAAAAAGAGACGGGGGTAACCACTTTTTTTCTTCAACATGAAATCGACACCGGCAGGATCATCTTCCAGGAAAAAGAAACCATTCAGCCTGATGATAACGCCGGTACGCTATATGATAGATTGATGCAGAAGGGAGCGAAACTGGTGCTCAAGACCATCCAGTCCATCGAGGCGGGCAACTGTCCGTCTGTGGCACAAGAGCATACTGCTCCGCTTCATCATGCACCCAAGATCTTCAAGGAAACTTGCCGCATTAACTGGAATCAGCCTGCTGAAAGTGTGAGGAACTTCGTCCGGGGTTTGAGCCCCTATCCTGCAGCCTGGACGGAATTGAATGGAAAAGTATTCAAAGTCTATCGTGTAACACCTACCGGCAGGAACGGTAATGTGCCGGCGGGGACCATTCAATCCGACAGCAAGAGTTATCTTCAGGTCATGACAGCGGACCAGTGGCTGTCTGTTGAAGACCTTCAGCCGGAAGGAAAAAGAAGAATGGGCGTAAAAGAGTACCTCGCAGGAAACAAGATCTGAATCCAATGACAATCAGCCTTATTGCAGCCCTTACCCAAAACCGCGTCATTGGAAAAGACAATGATCTGCCATGGCATTTGCCCGACGACATGAAGTATTTCATGCAGACGACGAAGGCCCATGTCGTCATCATGGGGCGAAAAAACTACGATTCCATCCCTGAAAAATTCAGACCACTGCCCAATCGCGACAACATTGTAGTCACACGCAACAAAGACTTTGCTGCAGCGGGCTGCACTGTGGCACATTCACTGGAAGAGGCGCTGGAGATTGCCCGCACGCGTGGAGAAAAAGAAGTATTTGTTATTGGCGGCGCAGAGATTTACAGGCTGGCGCTTCCCAAAGCCGACCGGCTCTACCTTACTGAAATAAAAGCCATACTCGCAGGAGATACCCATTTTCCTCCTTTCACACCGGGAGAATGGCACGAAGTTTCACGCACATCACACCCTGCCGATGACCGGCATGCCTATTCGTTTGATTTTGTGGTTTACGAAAGGAAGGAATCAAAGACCAATCACTAAATTGGTACAATGGACTCGCATAAAAGAATACTTGGAATACTGTACATCATTTCAGGCTCTCTCCAAATCATGGCCTGGCTGATACTGATGGCATTTTTCGGCGTGCTGCTCCCGTTTATTCTGGAAAGGGCCGATCCGGACGATATCGAAGTGATCCGATGGATATTTCCATTCGTGAGAATGCTGATCGCAGTATTTGTGTTGCTGTTTGCTATCCCCTCGATTATCGGAGGTGTCGGGCTTCTCAACAAAAAGAAGTGGGCATTAACCCTGGTCCTGATCCTGGGGTGTTTTAAATTATTTTCTTTTCCCATAGGCACCGCCCTGGGCATTTACACCATCTGGGTGTATGTGGAGTCGACCCGTAATCCTGTACCTGCCGCATGACGAAGATTGCCGGAAAGGTCATCTGGCTCACAGGCGCCTCCTCAGGAATCGGAGAAGCGCTTGCTTATGAGCTCGCCAGACACAAAGTGAAACTGATCCTCAGTGCCCGCAGAAAAGAAGAACTCGAGCGCGTGAAAGGCAATTGCCATCCGCTTGCTCAGCCGGATATCAAACTTCTACCTTTTGATCTTGCTGAGACTTCTACGCTGAAACTGATCGCCGAAGCCGGCACCCACTTGTTTGGACACGTGGACATCCTCATCAACAATGGCGGCATTTCGCAGCGAAGTCTCGCCAAGGATACGATAGTAGATGTTGACCGTAGGATTATGGAAGTCGACTACTTTGGGACCGTCGCCCTTACCAAGTACCTGATGCCACATTTCATTTCACGACAGGTTGGACACATCGTCACGGTCAGCAGTGTAATGGGGCTTATCGGAACTCCGTTCCGTTCAGGGTATGCCGGCGCCAAACATGCACTGCACGGATTTTTTGATTCCCTTCGTGCCGAACTCTGGAAAGAAAGCAGACACATCAAGGTGACCATGATTTGTCCAGGATGGGTGCGCACCAATATTTCACTGAACTCCCTGATCGGAGATGGATCCAAACTGCAGCAGATGGACTCCGCTACTGGTGATGGTCTGGATCCAAGGGTAGTTGCAAAAAAGATCATAAAGGCGATAGAAGGCAACAAGCGGGAAGTTTACATCGGAGGCCTCAAAGAAGTTTCAGCCGTGTACCTGCATCGTTACCTGCCAGGTCTTTTCGCCAGGATCGTCCGCACGGCCAAAGTGCGATGACTGAGTGAAGAACTGCGTCCATTTATTCTTCCTGGCAATTGTCGATTCACAGTTATTAGTTAAATCGCAAGGCGAGACCGGCTAATTCCAAATTAGCAATTAACAATTAATAATTGACCATGGAATGGTATGAGTATCTTCTGATCATCGCTGTAGGATTCCTGGCCGCGTTTCTCAACACCATCGGCGGAGGCGGATCTCTTTTCTCTGTGCCGATACTCACTTTTATGGGGTTGCCCATAACGTCAGCTAATGCAACCAGTCGCGTGGCGCTCCTGTTTCAGAATATTTTTGCAGTGGGGGGCTTCAGAAGCAAAGGCGTTGAACTTCCCTGGCCTTACAGTATGTACCTGGGCTTCTCATCCTTATTCGGTGGGCTGCTGGGCTCCTACCTGGCTTCAATGATCGCCGACGAGATATTCACCAGAATCTTTGTGTTCGTCATGATCGGAGCAGTCCTACTGATCATCTACGATCCATTCAAAACGGGTGGCAACGAAAAGCTTGACTCCAGAAGTCAGATCATCGGCACGGTACTTTTCTTTTTCATCGGGATATACGGCGGATTTGTTCAGGCTGGAATCGGCTTCATCGTCATGGCTGTGCTGAGCACCGTGAATCGCCTCAACCTGACGAAGACAAACTACGTGAAGGTGTTTGCTGCCATTGTATATACAGGAGTTTCAGTCCTCGTCTTTGCCATCGAGGGAAAGGTGCTTTGGGCAACAGGACTTATTCTTGCCATCGGCCATGCATTGGGCGGATGGTACGCCAGCCGGTGGTCCGTTACTGCCGGTGAAAAGTGGATCAAGCGCATCATGATAGCCTCCATTATCGCCATGGCGGTAAAACTCTGGTTCTTTTAGACCCGGCAAATACCTCATATCCCCATCACACCGCACTGCATCAACACCACCAAAGCTTATATTTGGATATGCTAAAATGGATGGACGTTCTTAAGTATGCCAACAAGGGTAATCCAACTCCTCCAAAGAGAGTTGAAAAGTCTGATGATGAATGGAAGCAGTTGCTTTCACCCGTGGAGTTTCAGATTGCCCGTAAGAAAGGAACAGAAAGAGCATTTACGGGTGAATACTGCGAATCGCATGAGCCGGGCAAATATGCCTGCCGTTGTTGCGGAACTCTGCTGTTCGACTCCACATTGAAGTTTGATTCAGGAACCGGATGGCCCAGTTTCACCCAACCGGTGGATGAAAGCGTGGTGGCCTATCACAAAGACTCAAGCTATGGCATGGTTAGGGTAGAAGTCACTTGCAACGTCTGTGACTGCCATCTCGGCCATGTGTTTCCGGACGGACCTGAACCATCCGGACTTCGCTACTGCATCAATTCAGCCTCCATCGTACTTGTGGATAGTAAACTGAAATGAGAATGAAACTCGTAAGTCTGCTTTCGGGCATTGCGCTCCTCTGTTTGGGCGCATGCAGTCCAACCAAAGAGCTTGTGGAAGTTCCTTATCAGGAGTTGTACAGGCCTCAGTTTCATTTCACTCCGGCAATCAACTGGACCAATGACCCCAACGGGCTCGTCTACTATGATGGCGAGTATCACCTGTTCTATCAGTACAATCCGTTTCGGTCTACCTGGGGTCACATGAGCTGGGGACATGCGGTGAGCAAAGACCTGTTGCATTGGGAACATCTTCCCATTGCCTTGCATGAATACCTCGACCCGAGAACCGATGACAGTACAATGGTCTTTTCCGGCACGGTGGTAATCGATAAGAACAATACAAGCGGGCTTTGTTCAGGAAAAGAATGCATGGTGGCGATTTACACTTCACATGTCCACTCCAAAGGACAGACTGTGGTGCAGCATCAAAGTCTTGCCTACAGCAATGACAAAGGCCGGACCTGGACGCGATATGACAAGAATCCTGTTCTTGACATGGAGCTAAAAGATTTTCGTGACCCCAAGGTCTTTTGGTTTGAGCCAGAACAGAAATGGGTCATGGCAGTGGTTGTACCCGATCAATATGTTGTCAGGTTCTATGAGTCAAAGAATCTCCTCAGTTGGACACAAACCGGCGAGTTCGGTAAAAAGGGTGATATCCGAAAGATCTGGGAATGTCCCGATCTTTATGAAGTGCCGGTGGAAGACAAGCCCAATCAAAAGAAATGGGTACTCTCGCTCTCCTGCAGTCATCCCCAGGGGCAAAGTTTCGTAGGCATGCAATACTTTGTGGGATCATTCGATGGCAAGACTTTTCAACCGGATGAGCAGGACGTCAAGACCCGCTACGTGGATTACGGCAAGGACTTCTATGCCGGAATTGTGTACAACAATTACGTTACCGAATCGGGCAGTCCGGTCATGATCGGTTGGGCAAACAACTGGGCATATGGAGCGTCCATTCCAACCGAACCATGGAGAAGTGCCATGTCCATTCCGAGGGAATTGTCTCTGAGAGATACACCGGACGGCATGCAACTCGTACAGAAACCCATCTCAGCAACCAGCACACTGAAAGGCGAAGCCGTTTCCGTAAACTTTGAAGGTAACAACCTGTGGCTGGAAGTTGAAATTGAGGCAGGAAAGTCGGACGATGCCGGAATCCGGATCCTGAAAGGCGGCATTAGTGAAACCGTAATAGGCTATCGTTCTTCAAACCACTCCGTATATATGGATCGTACTCGCAGCGGTTTTGTTTCCTTCCATCCGGATTTTGCCAGCGAAGAATCAACAGTAATCGAACCCATCAACGGTAAGATTCAACTGGAGATATTGGTGGATGAATCCATAGTTGAAGTGTTTGTCAACGGAGGACTCCGCACCATCAGCGATCAGGTATTCCCATCAGAAGCTGAACTGAAGACAGAAATATTTGGAGCCGGCGTATCTGTGAAGGGATGGAAAATGAAAAGTGCCTGGGTAAAGGACTGAAATGTAATTTATAACCAGCAAACTTTATGATTCCGCCAATTCCCGGATCTTTCTTACCCGGTCAGGATCCACAGTTCGCACGGTAAACTCTGTCTCGCCTGTCTCTCCCATGGCCGTAATCTTCTGATTCTGGAATTCCATGAGGCTCTTCCGGGTGCTCGTGGCCGAGAAGTGAATCTCCTTTGCCCCGGTTTTTGAAACAATTGATTTAACAGTGTACTCGTTAACTCCGGAACCTGGCATGATGGCGATCCGGCCCGCGGCCCGGTCAATCAACTGTTTGATGAGATCAGCGCCTTCAAGGGCTTTTGGCATTTGTCCTGAAGTAAGAATACGGTTAAATCCAGCTTCGATGCAGTCCTCCAGTGCCTCGAAAGGATCACGGGTCATGTCAAAGGCACGGTGACAAGTGACCTGCTGAGGCCTGGCCTTCTCAATCAATTCCTGGCAACGTTTCTTGTCGATGGTCCCATTGGGATTCAGAATGCCAAACACAAATCCATCCACACTCAGCTTCTGAGCATGATAAAGGTCGCGTTTCATTGCGTGAAACTCGTAGCTGCTATAGCAGAAATCACTTCCACGCGGGCGAAGCATTACCATGACATCGATGCTCAGGTTCTGACGGATCACTTCAATAGTGCCGGGGGAGGGCGTTGTTCCGCCTTCACCAGGGTTATCACAAAGCTCAATGCGGTCTGCCCCACCCTCCTGCGCCTTAAATGCGGATTCAATGTTATAGACAACTATCTCACAGGTCATGTTTTTCAGTAATTTTCATTTCTCAAATATAAACGGATGAAAGGGCTTCCTGCCTGTGCCATCTTATTCATTCTGATCCCGGTTCCGTCATTGTGCCAAAACACTGATTCAATTGCCATTCGGAAATATTATCAGGAGAATACCATACTCTGGATGGGGTCGGGAAAGTATTATAAGAATGAAGTGGCCTATCCCTTGCGCAAACTCAAGACAGAAATGTCCAACTCTCCGGATGCTTTGTTTGAACTGAAGAAGTACCGTAAGCAGGAAACCTTTGCCAGGATTGGCTTCGTGGCAGGGACCGGACTCATAGTCGCATCCTTCTTTGAAAGGCGCAGGCATTATTCAACATCCTCCTACATCTATGCCGGCGTGGCCGTGGTAGCCGTCTCCATTCCATTGCACCTGGGTGCCAACAAACACCTGGGGCGGGCGGTTTGGTATTACAACAGGGATATACTGCTTAGATAATTGTCAATTGATGATTGTTGATTATTGATTGCTTTTGACATCGCAAGCCAATCAATAGTAGCTTTTGGCTTCGAACAATTTGTTGGGGATTTCAGGTGAGTAGACCGCATAGGTGAAACCTTTCTGAAGCGCGTATGCACCATAATTTCCTGACTTGTCGATAGCAAGGAAACCTACCTGCATCTCTTTGGACTTCTGCGGTTGATTTTTGACGATGCGCTGGACAGCTTTCTCGCAGGCTTCCTGGGGAGAGTTACCCTGACGCATCAACTCCACCACAAGGTGTGAACCGCAAATCCGGACCACTTCTTCACCCACTCCTGTGCTGGTGGCAGCACCCACTTCATTATCAACAAAAAGTCCGGCACCAATTATTGGTGAATCTCCCACCCTGCCCTTCATCTTATAGGCCATTCCGCTGGTAGTGCAGGCGCCTGAGAGGTTCTGCTTCGTATCCAGCGCGATCATTCCTATGGTGTCGTGGTTCTCAATATTGGCGACCGGTTTGTATTCAGCCTTTTTCAGCCATTCCTTCCAGGCCTTCTCCGACTCGGGTGTCAGAAGTTTTTCCTTCTTGAATCCCTGCGAAAGAGCGAACTGAAGGGCGCCCTCTCCCACCAGCATCACATGAGGCGTTTTCTCCATCACCTTGCGCGCTACTGATATGGGGTGGACGATGTGTTCAAGGCAGGCAACCGCTCCGCAGTTGGCAAATTCATCCATGATGCAGGCATCGAGCGTTACTCTTCCATCGCGATCGGGAAGACCCCCAAGACCGACCGACGTTTCCTTTGGATCGCCTTCTGGTACCCAAACTCCTCTTTCAACGGCGTCAAGGGCACGTCCTCCACCAGACAATACTTTCCAGGCTTCTGCGTTCGATGGCACGCCAAAGTTCCAGGTGGAGACCACGAGCGGCTTGGATCCTGCCGGCTTCCCCAGCAACGATGCCACAGGAGTCAATGAAGCCAATGCGCTCCATTTGATAAATCTTCTTCTTGATGAATGCATAGTTGATTACTAATTGCTGATTGTAGATTGTTAATTGCTAACCACGGACTCACTATTCACTCTTCACTTTTCATTCTTCACTTTTCAATAACCCTCCTTGCCGTTCTGAATCGTTTAATATAATAATCCGAATAGAGATTCGTTTCGATCACACCGAGGGAGGTTGAAGCGTGAATGAATTTGATGTTGTCTTTCTTTACATCTGTCACGATTCCGACATGGGTAATTTCTTTTTTCTTCTTGCCCGTTGCAAAGAACAGCAGGTCGCCCGGTTGCAAATCCTTGATCTTCACTTTCTCACCCACACTGGCTTGCGCATTAGCCTGTCTGGGAAGTTTTACTTCCACTGAATTGAAAGCATTTGTTGTGAGTCCCGAACAATCGAGTCCGCTCCGGGTGTTGCCGCCCCACTTGTATGGTGTACCCAGATAGGTACGGGCGGTTTGGATTACTTTGGTTACCTGTTTGTCACGCACCTTCGCTTTTCTGGCGCCGGCACAGGAGAGTAAAGAGACAAAAATGAGCAGGCCAACGCACACTTTGTAAAAGTGGATTTGCGTACCTTTGCGCTTTATGCCCATCTTTTTTGGATAACAAATCTACACACTTCATGCGAGACGTTAAAGTGATAGCGGTGGAAGAGGGAAACAGGCTGGATTTGATCATGGACAGATTCCGGCAGATCGTTGGGGAAGACCATGTTATTGCGGAGCCATCCCGAAAAGAAGACTACGCCCGGGATAAGACGGAAGACTACTTCTTCATGCCCGATGTGGTGGTAAGGCCGGGAAATACTGGCGAAGTGAGCGAACTACTGAAACTGTGTAACGAAAACAGAATTCCAGTAACTCCCCGCGGTGCAGGGACCGGACTGAGCGGAGGCGCCCTTCCCATCAGGCACGGTGTGGTTTTGTCGATGGAGCGCTTCAACAAGATTCTTCATATTGACGAGCTGAATCTCCAGGCTACTGTGGAGCCTGGTGTAATTACTGAAGTTTTTCAGAATGCGGTAAAGGAAAAGGGACTCTTCTACCCTCCTGATCCGGCCAGCAGGGGCTCCTGCTTCCTGGGTGGTAACCTCGCCAACAATTCAGGTGGGCCGAAGGCAGTGAAGTATGGCGTTACGCGGGATTATGTTATCAACATGGAGGTGGTATTGCCCAGCGGAGAAGTCATATGGACAGCGGCCAACGTGCTGAAGAATTCAACAGGTTACAATCTCACTCAACTTATGTGTGGAAGTGAGGGTACGCTGGGTATCATTACAAAAATTGTATTCAAGCTCCGCGGCTATCCCCAGAAGAACGTCCTGCTGCTCATTCCCTTCAGCACCAACGAAGAGGCCTGCAGGGCGATCTCTTCCATTTTCGTCGCCGGCATCCAGCCTTCGGGCATGGAGTTCTTTGAAAAAGAAGCTGCAGCCAGGACTTTCGAATACTGTGAAAAGGTGCTCAACAGTCCGGTCACCACGAAACTGACGGAGGGAATGAATGCCTACCTTCTCTGTGAGCTTGATGGTAACGATGAGGAAGTACTCATGCGTGATGCAGAGAGGGTAATGACCGTGGTGGAAAAATTTGAAGCAGGGGAAGTTCTCTTTGCCGACAGCGCCGCGCAGAAAGAGGAACTTTGGAAGATCCGAAAGAATATCAGTCCTGCAGTGAATTGGTACACGCTTACCAAATCTGAGGATGTCGTTGTACCACGCGGCAATCTTCCCCGGCTTATCACCGGCATAAAGGAGATTGGCCGCCAATACGGTTTCAATACAGTTTGCTTCGGTCACCTGGGCGATGGAAATCTTCATGTGAATATCCTGAAGGAGAAAATCAGTGAATCGGATTGGAAGACCAAGATTCCGGAAGGGATTGGTGAGATCTTCAAGTTGGCAGTAGAATTGGGCGGAACCCTTTCTGGCGAACATGGAATCGGTATCGCCAAGCGTCCTTACATGCCCATCGCACTTGGTGCAGTCAATCTTGAACTCATGAGAGGCATTAAGAAAGTATTTGATCCTAATGGAATCCTCAACCCTGGGAAGATTTTCTGAGTGATGAAGTCATTCTGCCTGCTGATTGTTCAATTACTGTTGTTTGCAGCATGCAGCCGGCAACCCCGCAACCAGGAATCGTTTCCTAAACATGATACCGTTTCTGCTCCCATTGTGGCCTCAACAGGATGGAAATCTCTTTTTGACGGAAAAACCTTGAATGGCTGGAGGATTTTCAAGGATCGTCCCAACAATACATGGGAAGTCAAGGATGGCGCTCTGCATTGCAGACCTGTTGTTGAAGGTGTGAAGGGAGCCGATGAACGTTCCGACCTCATATCAACCGAAACTTACGGCAATTTTGAGTTGGTTTTTGATTTCAAGTTTGCAAGTGAAACCAACAGCGGCGTCATGTTCCGGGTGTCGGAAGAACTGGATCAGCCCTATCATACAGGTCCGGAATATCAGATTCTGGATGACATGGGCTATCCCGGCAAGGTGACTGAAATGCAATTGACAGGGGCAACATTCGGGCTATATGCCACCACCGGAACCAAGAAACTCCATCCTGCCGGCGAATGGAACAACGGCAAGATCGTGGCAAACGGCAAACACATCGAACACTGGTTGAATGGCGACAAAATTCTTGAGTATGAGATTGGCTCACCGGACTGGACTAAGCGGAGGGACGCCAGCAAATGGAAGGAATTTCCCCGGTTCTCCCTAGAAGACAACGGACACATCGATTTGCAGGATCACGGCAGCGAAATATGGTTCCGGAACATTTTGATCAGAAGTCTCTGATTCCCCATCAATCCCATGTGCGGCATCACCGGCGTTTTTGCATTCAACCTGGTAGGCAAGTTCAGTAAGATCAATACCGCCGCCTCAACGCGTGCCCTGGCTCACCGCGGCCCCGACTTTCAGGACATTTATGCAGATGAGTGGGTTTGTCTCGGACACAGGAGGCTTTCGATTATTGACACGCGCGAGATTGCACATCAGCCCATGTGGGATGAATCGGACAGGTACTCCATCATTTTTAACGGAGAGATCTTCAACTTTCGTCAACTGCGACAGAAGCTGGAGGCACTGGGTCTTACTTTCCATACTGAATCCGACACTGAAGTTCTGCTGAAACTCTACATCGCTGAAGGGGAATCCTGTCTTGCACAGCTAAACGGTTTCTTCGCTTTCTGCATCTACGACAAACAGGAGCAGTCCATGTTTGTTGCCAGGGACCGATACGGCATCAAGCCACTGTACTATTTGTTTGATGAGGACAAGTTCCTCTTCGCATCAGAGATGAAGGCTCTCCTGGCCTATGGAATCGACAAGGAACTGGACCCTGTTTCCCTTCACACCTATCTCCAGCTTAACTACATTCCTGCCCCCCGCACCATTTTCTCCAAAGTTAAGAAACTGATGCCCGGGCACTATGCCTTGATACGGTCGTCACGGATGGAAACCTATCAGTATTACAAAATCCCTGTAAGTGAAAGAGTTCCGGCACTAAGTTACACCCAGGCCCAGGTCACGCTCCGGGAAACACTTGACGCCGCTGTGCAGCGCCGATTGATCGCTGATGTCCCACTGGGTTCCTTTCTAAGCGGCGGCGTGGATTCTTCCATCGTGACAGCGCTGGCCAGCCGGCACAAGAAGAACCTTCACACCTTTTCCATTGGGTTTCGCGACGACCGCTTTTTTGATGAAACCCCCTATGCAATGGAGGTGGCCAAACATTGCGGCACTGAACACACTGTGTTTTCACTTTCCGGAGATCAGATGTTTGAACACGTTCATAATATTCTCGATCATATCGACGAACCTTTTGCTGATTCTTCGGCGATCGCTGTATATGTGCTCAGCGGTCAAACACGCAAGCATGCAACTGTTGCGCTTTCCGGTGACGGGGCTGATGAATTGTTTGCCGGCTACAATAAGCATGCGGCTTTTTACCGCGCCCTGCATCCGGAATGGAAAGAAAAAGCTGTAACCGGTCTACGGCCTCTGTGGAAACTGCTTCCACACTCGAGAGGTGCACCCTTTTCCAACACCATCAGGCAGCTGGATCGGTTTGCCCATGGCTTTTCACTGTCATCGAGGGAACGGTACTGGACCTGGGCGGGCTTTGCCTCCGGGAAGCAGGCCCTGCAGATGCTTTCTGAAACCAGCAGAAGCAGACTCGATGAGGCGGCTTATGCTGACTACAAGAACACCTTGCTTGCGGGTCTTCCGGATGACGAATCCCTTAACGACATCTTACGGTGCGACATGAGCCTTGTCCTGGCAAACGACATGCTTACAAAGGTGGACCTCATGAGCATGGCCCATGGGCTGGAAGTGCGGGTACCGTTCCTGGATGTAGAAGTGGTAAATTACGTATTCAGCCTTCCCGACTCCTACAAAATTGACAAAGCGGGGAGAAAAAAGATCCTGAAAGAAACGTTTGCTGATCTTCTGCCGGAGGGCTTTCTCAACCGGCCGAAAAAAGGTTTTGAAGTGCCCCTGCTGAAATGGCTGCGGAGAGATTTGAAGAAGCTGATCCGAACTGAACTTCTCGATGACAAGTTTATTGTGGAACAGGGAATATTCAATCCCAGAATGATCAGGAAAATGAGAAATCAATTGTATTCGCTGAATCCTGGAGACATTCACGCCAGAATGTGGGGCCTCGTTGTATTTCAATGGTGGTGGAAGAAATATTGCCAATGAATTCGTTCAGAATTTTACTTGCTGGTTCCCTGACGATGGTCGCCACCTTAAGCCAGGGGCAGTCTGTCCACAATACAAAACTGGCCCTTGTCAGCGATACCCAGGCCCCCATGACGGTTGAAAAAATCTGGTTGAAGGCAAACCGGAATGAGGAAGCCACCGGCAAGGTTTTCGATGATATTGTGAGGATTCAACCTCACACTGTTTTCCTCCTGGGAGATGTTGTCGCCCTGGGGTACCGGGACAAGAAATGGAGAAGAGTCGATGCTTTCCTTCAGGATTGCAGATCGAAAGGGATTAGTGCAGAGGCTGTAATGGGTAATCATGATGTCATGACCTTTGGAAAGTCGGGTGAGAAGAAATTCCAAAAGCGATTCCCAGATCACGTGCGTACCGGATTTACTGTGGTAAGGGATTCCATTGCGATCGTCATGCTCAATTCCAACTTCAAAAAATTGGGAAAGGCCGGCAGAAATATTCAGGAGGAATGGCTTGGGCATGAAATCAGCAGGCTGGACAAGGATCCATCCATTGTGCACGTCATTGTTACTTGTCACCACGCACCCTATTCAAACAGTAAGATTGTTGGCTCTTCAAAACCGGTACAGGAGAGGTTTGTGCCCTACTTTTACTCATCCGCCAAAGCCTGCATCTTCATTACAGGACATTCTCACAATTTCGAGCGGTTTACAAGGGATGGGAAGGATTTTCTTGTCATAGGAGGCGGTGGTGGAATTCATCAGCCCCTGAACCAGAAGGCGGACCGTCTTGACGACGTCTCCGGCGAATACAAACCAGACTATCACTACATCACGCTGCAGAGATCTGGCCGTAACTTGATCATAGTCTCCCGTGCGCTGGCCAAAGACTTTTCCGGCTTCAGTGACGGATATACCCTGAAGATTTCCAGACCCTGATTCATGCGTTATCGGGAGCTAACACTTTGTTGCTTGATCATCCCTATGACGTTTATTGCCGCATGGGGACAAGAGGACTGCAATCTGAAGCTGAAAAAAGACAGTATCAGTGTCTATTCATGCAAGGCCAAGACTTCAAAGTTTAACATTGTAAAAGCCACTTTTCCTGTTCATGCACACCTGTCTGAACTTGCATCCATGGTCTTTGACATTGACCACATGCATGAGTGGCAGTACGAAACATTGCGTGCGGAATTACTGAAGCAAATAAGCGAAAAAGAGATAATTTACTATACCGAAGTGAAGGCCCCGGTGCTCACAGACAACCGGGATTTTGTAATCCGTCTGAAAGTTGAACAGGACCCTCACACAAAAGCACTCACCATTACAGCAGAGAGTTTGCCTGATTACATTCCCAGGAAAAGAAATATTGTGCGCGTACCCTATTCAAAGGCAATCTGGAAAGTAACCCTCTCGGGGAAAAACCACCTGCATGTGGAGTACACCATTGATATTGACCTTGGTGGCGCAGTGCCTCCCTGGATGGTCAACCTGGTTTCTCACCAGGCTCCTTATGAAACGTTTTCTGCCCTGCGTTCAAAGATCCATTCCTACCGGGGAAAAGGTATGAAGCTTATCAGGGATTAACTCTTCTTCGTTTCCTTCGCCCACATATCGCGAAGGGTAACGGTGCGGTTGAAGACAAGCTTTTGGGAGTTCGATTCCGGATCAAGGTAATAATACCCCATCCGCAAGAATTGATAGTGATCACTCGCGCTGGCTTCCTTCAAGGCTGGCTCGGCAAATGCATTTGAGATGACTCTGAGCGAGTCGGGATTGAGGTAATCACGGAAATCGCCTTCCATGACGCTGAGGTCTTCCACCTTGAAAAGCCTGTCGTACAATCTGACTTCAACAGGCACGGCAGTGGCTGCAGCCACCCAGTGAAGGGTTCCCTTCACCTGTAAACCCGATGTATCCGCCCCGCTTTTGCTCTCCGGAAAATAGGTACACCGGATCTCGTTGATTGACCCATCGGCATTTTTTAATACCTCATCACACTTGATAATATAGGCGCTTTTCAGTCGCACCATTTGCCCGGGGGCAAGGCGGAAGAATTTCTTTGGAGGATGTTCCATGAAATCATCGCGCTCTATGTACAGTTCACGTGAAAATGGCACCTGACGATTGGTCTGATCCCCTTCGGGATTGTTCTCACTCGGCAACCATTCAGTCTTACCATCTTCATAGTTGGTGACGACTACTTTCAGTGGATCGAACACCACCATTCTTCTCAGGGCCACCTTATTAAGATGTTCCCGAACGCAGAATTCAAGCAAGCTGATATCAATAAGGTTATCCCGTTTGGCCACTCCGATTTTATCGCAGAAGTCCCGGATTGCGTCGGGTGTGTAACCCCTCCTGCGCATGGCACTGATCGTCGGCATCCGGGGATCATCCCAGCCGGTCACGTGGCCTTCATTGACCAACTGGAGCAATTTGCGCTTGCTCATCACCGTGTAGGTCAGATTGAGCCGTGCAAATTCATATTGCCGGGAAGGATAAATCTCCAGTTTCTCAATAAACCAGTTGTACAGCTCCCGATGCGGAATAAATTCCAGTGTGCAAATGCTATGAGTTACCTTTTCAATCGCGTCACTCTGGCCATGGGCAAAATCATACATCGGGTAGATGCACCACGCATCGCCGGTCCGATGGTGATGGGCGTGCTTGATCCTATACAATATGGGATCACGCATATGCATGTTAGTATGGGCCATATCAATTTTCGCGCGAAGCACTTTCTCGCCGTCCTTGTATTTGCCTTCCCGCATCTCCCTGAAGAGCCTCAGGTTTTCTTCTATGCCGCGGCCGCGGTAGGGACTGTTTGAGCCCGGCGTGGTGGGTGTCCCCTTCTGCACAGCAATTTCTTCAGGCGTACTGTCATCCACATACGCCAGCCCCTTTGTTATCAGGGTTTCGGCAAATTGATACAACTGCCCGAAATAGTCCGATGCATAGAGCTCGTTCTTCCACTGGAATCCCAGCCACTGCACATCGGACTTGATGTTTTCTACGTACTCCGTTTCTTCCGTAACCGGGTTCGTATCGTCAAAGCGGAGGTTGGTGTAACCACCATACTTCAGCGATAACCCAAAATTGAGACAAATGCTTTTGGCGTGACCGAGATGGAGGTATCCATTGGGCTCGGGCGGGAAGCGCGTCACAATACTTTCATGCTTTCCATCCGCCAGATCCTTTTCGATGATTTCCTCCAGGAAATTCAGACTCTTTTCTTCCGTCATAGGGGTGCAAAGTTAAAAGCCTTTTCCGCAATGTGAAGAAAAGAAAACAGGCCAACGAGGGGGAGGGATTTCCTAGAGCGGCAGTCTCATCACAAAGGACAGGCTCAGGAGGTTTTCATCCGATTTCGCCGCGTGAAAATACTCGAACTCCGCGCCGAAGGTCATTTTGTTCCTGGCGGTCTTCACATATCCAAAGCCTGCTGAAATGTCTGCAAGGGAAAGAAATGAACTGTTAAGGAGGTCTCCTTTCGAGTAACTGATCTTGTTGAAAAAAACTGACGGACCCATGCCAAAGTGTGCGTAGGTGCCTTTATAAAGTTTCATCTGAAATGCAGTCTGGATGGGTATCATGGTAAGCGTAATCTTGCCTCCATTGTTACCGGGAAAGTTTACGTCGTACAGTTTCCGGTAGCCGGTTTTCAGGCCAATGGCTATCCGTGACCTGGGCTCCCACATTACTTTGGCTGAAAAATTGTAGCTCCAGGGATCCACCAGTTTTTTGAAGTAGTCGAAATTGTTGAGGTAGAGACTGGGACCGGCAGAAGCATAAAGAATAAATTTTGGTGTTCGCCCCTCCTGTTCCTGTGCCGATGCCTGAAGCTGCATCAAACCTAAAAGAGTAATGAATAAATACTTCTTCATGGCTCAGGGTTGAATGTAGTGGAGATACACCGGGTAAGCCGGATAGTCAGTAATCAAACCATCAAAATTTCCATCCCTCATGAACGTATATATGAATCCCTCTGCATTAAGTGTCCATGTGTAGGCTTTCATCCCGAGGCTGTGGGCCCTCGCCACATCGTCGTTGAGGGTGCCCTGCGTCCAGCGCGGACCCCAATATTTAGCTTTCAGCGAGATGGTAGTATTTAGATCCAGTTCACACATAATGGGAAGGTCGGCATAGGAAGGTTGTTTTTTGTATTCATCAATAACTGCGTCGCTGGGCAGGTCGGTGATAAATTCAATATTCCTTCCCTTGGTCTTGGCCCTGGCTATAGCTTTTCGCATAATGGGTTCCATGTATTTGAAGACATCAGGATCTCCTTTCACATCAATCCAAACCTGAGCCAGTTCAGTTTCGTCTATGGCCACGGTCAATGCTGAATCGAGGCTGGGGATTGGCTGGCCATCAATCAGTCTTACAAAATTTGACAGTGCCTGAAAAGTGACCTGGTTCAGATCACCGTAAATACCTGCTTTCTGAATGACCCGAATATTGAGATCAGGGTCGTGATACAGCACGGGTACATTATCCTTGGTGAGCCTGACATCAACTTCCAATGAAGTCGCGCCGTAATCCTGAGCCTGTCTGAAAGCCTCATAAGAATTTTCCGCAAAGGGAGGGTTAGAATTGGTCTGTATTCCATGGTGTCCGAATATTTCAAGCGGCTTTGACTTTGCATTCGCCGAAAAGTCGCGTGCATATTGCAGACCCAAAGATTGTTTTCCCTCAGAGGAAGTGAATCCTCCTGCCATAATTAAACCCGTGACAGGCTGTTGCTTCAGCAACTTACGGGCATGGACTTTAGGGATTACAAGTGAGATTGCACCGTTGGATTTATTCTCTGAAACGCGCCAAAATCCGGCCAGATGGATCGTACTGTCGGTAGGATCCAATCCGGCTTTCAGGATAAAGAATATACCCCTCTCGTTGCTGAAAAAGGAGACCTTGTTTTTGGAAGTCTTGCAGACAAAACTGGTTCCCAGTCCGCTGTTCCCATCAGAAAAGGCGTACACGCCCTCCAATCCGCGCAGGGTATTGCGGTCGATCGGGTTGGTGCCTGAGAGCTGGGCCTCGAATGGGGTAAATGGATCATTCTGAGAGCAGGTCATGAAGCCTGCAGCAACTGCAAGCAGCAGAAAAAGACGAATGAGCCGATAAGTGTAAGTCCTTTTCAAAACGTATACCCCCATATGATTACCGGCACATAATACATTTTCTTGTTTACGGGATAAGCAGGCCATGCCACCATCGCAAAATTCACGTGATCCATCTCGAAAGCGAAAGTCATTACATGCTTGTTGACGAGTTTCTGCTCCAGTATCAACGAAACATTCGAACCGTTCCACTTGAATTCGTTACTGGTCATTGTGTTCTCTCCTGTTGTGTACTTCACCGCCCCAATATATTCCCACCCTGCTTTCAGCGTAAGGGAAGTGCTGTTAAAACTGTAACCAACGGAAATACTCGGAATGCGGCTCCAGGATGTCAGCTGAGTGGTAAATCCCCATTCATAAAGGAATCCGATATTATATGCGTATTGGTAAGTGAGTCCTACGTGAAGGTTTTTGAATGAGTGCGCGTAACGTATGCCGATAGGAAATCTGTTGGTGATGAAAAGTGTACTGACACCGCCCTCCACAGCAAAACCAGCCGGCAAAGAGTAGCGCGCGGTATAATTGAACATGGGCGCATTGATTGCCACATTGGTCCAGTCCGAAGGAAGAAAATACCTGGTGATGGAGATCATATGGCGAAAATCACCATTTCGTGCCGGGGCAGGCAAGTAGAAAGCCTTATCTCTGATTACGAATGTCGTGTCTGGAGTGCCGGCAGATTGCGCCTTAGCGGTTGTCAAACCTGAAATGATTAAGACCAGGGCAAACAGGTTCTTCAGGCAGGGGTGACAAAATTCACGCATAGGATTGACAAAAATAGTCCTGTTTGGGGTCAAATCCACTTTTTCATCGTTTAGTTTTGGTGATTGATATCAACCAAGTCAAAACTCATGAAGAAAACCTATCACGTTAGCGGCATGACCTGCGGAGGTTGTGTGAAGACGGTCAAAGCCCTGCTGGGATCTGTTCCGGGGGTTTCCAATGTTGATGTCTCTTTGGATGCTCAGACAGTGCAACTGGATCTTCCAGATCAGGTTAGCCTTTCCGTTCTGCAGGAAAAGCTGAAGACTTTTCCTTACCGTCTCGCGGAAGAAGAGGCCGCAGAAAAATAATTACCGCCCGAAGTATTACCTGCCGTAGATATCATTTAGTACAGCGGCAAGCCTTATACCGGCCTGAACAAGTCGTTGCCGTACTATAGGGAAGTTCCTGTAGGTGTAGGCAAAGCCAAGGTTACCATTGCCAATATTATAAAGCTGTGATCTGTAGCTCATTGATTCCTGTGCCCATTCGGTAACCGGGGCCTTCTGCCATTTGGCCAGGGTGATATCATCGGGCCGCGGGAGGGCGTTGGCCAATTCCGTATAGCTAAGTTTTGAATCATCGATCATGTCACTGTCCCACACGCGGTGAAGATTGGAATCGTTTCTGAACCATTTTACTTTCACATCATTACCTCCCTTATCGCCAGGCTTGCCCACATGAAGTGGCTGGTGAATATCCTCTATAAGATGGATGAGCATTCTCAATGATTCCAGTTCCTGTTTGGTGTTCAGTTTTCCTGATTTCAAATCAGCAGTGAGCTTTTCAATCATCAGGACGACTTTACCCTCAGGATTGGATGCCACGTCAGCATAACTTTTTCCGTCTGGAACAGTGGTATAGTGCCAGTCAACGGCGTAATTGTAAGTCGAGTCAGAACGAATATCGTCCATCCACGTTCCCGCCATGGCGATTGATTCCTGACCCAGGATCTTGGCCAGTCGTTTCTTCGCTTTTGCATTCAGGTATTGTTCAGCCACCAATCCGCAGGCACGATGACCGGTAGGCCCCCAGGAAAAGGCGGATGACAATGGAAAGCAGGCAATCCAAACAAGCAACATCCATCGTTTCATGGTCGTAAATTTTAGCTGCAATATATCATCCTTTTCACGCCAAAGTCCCGTTTCAGTGCAGAGATATTAGGGCTATATTTGGTTATTGCCAGATGCAAACAGGACTCAGATTATCAGCCATCCGCGTAGCCAACCAACTGGACCTGAAGGGGATCAAGGCTACGATCCCGCTTAAGCCATTGGCGGATACATCCTCTGAACTCTTCTACTGCATCACCGAAGAGAAATACTGCTTCTATTTTAATTACGGTGTCATTGTTTTTGCTGGTCACACCGAAGAAGAAATCAACTCGCTGATACAAGGCATGAAGCCATTCCTCAAAAGCCCCGATGCATGGCTCAAGGATGACCTTGTAATAAAAGTGGTTGAAGGATCCCAGATGAATTTCGGTTTCAATGAGCTGACTGTAGACCGTGTCAGCCCCAGTCTTGTCCGGATTGCCATGTTTAATCTCGCGCAATCTGTTTCGCTGGATCATTATCAGAAGCTTTCTGAAACACTTCTGACTGAAATTCGAAAATTCACCAACGATTTGGAGGCCAATGGCAAACTTAGTATGAATCGGAGGAACATGCTCAAGTTCATCGGAAAGGCCTTGAATACACAGAACGACATCGCAGAGAATCTTTACATCTTCGATGAGCCTGACCTGGTCTGGGACGATGAGTATCTTGATCTTCTTCATAAGGGATTGAGCAAACACTTTGACCTTCGGCTGCGTTTTACGGATGTTGAGTATACGCTCCGGATCATTGAAAACAATCTTGATGTGTTCAGGGAAATCTCTCACCAAAGGGAAAGCTCACTGCTAGAATGGATCATTATAACATTAATCCTTGTCGAGGTGGTGAATCTGATCCTGTCCAAGATCTTCTGAAATCATATGGCCCAGCAGAAGGCACTATTCCTTGACTTCGACATCAAAGCGCAACCGGATGAGGTTACCTGTGGCCCTACGTGCCTTCATGCACTCTATCAATACTACGATGATGGCATCAGTTTGAAGCAGGTTATACGCGAAGTAAAACAACTCAAAACCGGAGGAACGCTTGCGGTGATGATGGGTAATCACGCCCTTCGTCGCGGCTACCAGGCATCCATCTATACGTATAACCTTAATGTCGTCGACCCCACATGGTTCCGGCTCAGTTCTCCGCGGATTGTCGCCAACCTCAAACGACAGATGCTGTATAAGCGGAAAAGAAGGAAGTTATATGTAGCGAGTAAGGCTTATATCAAATTTCTTGAGGCTGGCGGGAAACTGCATTATGCCGAACTGGATGAGTTTCTCATCAAAAGCTATCTTAATAAATCGATTCCCATCCTTGCAGGGCTGAGTGCAACCTATCTTTATGGAACTCCACGAGAAATACCTGTGTCAAACAAATATGACAGTATACGGGGGGAGCCTGTGGGGCATTTTGCCATCATCAACGGATTTGACTCAGATAACAATGCGGTCTATCTCGCAGATCCCATGAATCCAAACCCGCTTAAAAGCCAATATTATAGTGTAACTTTTGACCGTCTGATCAACAGTATCATGCTGGGCATAGTTACTTACGACGCGAACCTCCTTATTATTCAGCCTAAATGATGCTTCTCGTTTGCGCACACACGCCATCTGAAGTCCGATGCCAAAACTGATTATTGTCGAAAAGCCAGGCAGCTGGAATATCCGGCTGGAGGACGTGGAAGTGGTTACCCCTGCGCAATACATTACGGATGAGGCTTATCAGTCGGTGAGGAACCTGAAGATCCTAAACCTATGCAAGTCTTATCAATATCAGTCTGAGGGCTACTATGTTTCCCTGCTGGCTGAAGCCAGAGGTCATAAAGTCTTACCTGAGGTGAGTACCATTCAGGATCTGCGGTTTCCATCCATTCTCAGAGACGATTCACTTGACTTCGATCAGCTCATCCAGAATACTTTCAAACACGAACCTTACGACAGGGTGGAATTCAATGTCTATTTCGGTTCAGCGCCTTCCGAGCAATTGGCCCGTCTTGCACATCAGCTTTTTCAAATGGTACAGGCCCCACTTATACGGGCCATCTTTTCCAAAAAAAGCAAGTGGGTTTTGCAAAGCATACGGCCAATCTCGCTAAGCGAGATGCCGGAGGATGATCAGCCGCTACTGGAACAGTCGTTGGAGAAATATCTTCTGCGCAAAAGGGACTACCGGCCAGACAAGAAGAAATATGACCTTGCCATCCTTGTAAATCCTGAAGACCCCAATCCCCCGTCCGACGACCGGGCCCTGAAACGATTTTACAAAGCCAGTTTGGAGGCTGGGTTCAATACCGAATTCATCACCAAGAACGACATAGACAAGCTCATTCAATATGACGCATTGTTCATCCGGGAAACCACTAATGTCAACCATCACACTTTCCGGTTTGCCAAAAAGGCTGAAGCATTGGGTTTGGCTGTTATCGACGACCCAGAGTCAATTCTGAAGTGCACCAACAAGGTATATCTGCATGAATTGCTGAATGTCAATAAAGTCCTGACCCCACGCTCCTACGTGATTACAGAAGAAAACTGCTCAGTGCTCCCTGACAAGCTAAGATTTCCATTCATCCTCAAACAGCCTGACGGCGCATTTTCAAGGGGAGTAGCCAAAATTGACAACTTAAGTGAATACAAGAAGGTTCGTGAAAGCATGTTCGAGAAATCTGACCTACTTATAGCACAGGAATTTCTGCCCACTACTTTCGACTGGAGGGTGGGTGTAATTGACGGTCAGGTGCTGTTCGTATGCAAATACTTCATGGCTGACCAACACTGGCAGATTGTCAACTGGAGCGCCAAGAAAGAAGACATGAGGGACGGCGCTGTGGAATGTGTATCGGTAGACCAGGCCCCTGCGGGATTACTGAAAGGCGCACTGAAAGCGACCGGTCTAATAGGTCAGGGTTTGTATGGGGTGGATATGAAAGAAGTGGACGGGAAGTTCTATGTCATCGAAATAAATGACAATCCAAACATCGATGCCGGGATCGAAGACAAGATCCTTAAAGAAAGATTGTACGACATTATCATGGACATATTTCTCAACAAGATCAAAGCCGTTAAATGACTCCACTTCGTTATCACCTGTTCCAGGCTTATGGTATTGAACTCGAATACATGATCGTGGACCGCGACACGCTTGACGTTCGCCCCATCGCCGACGAACTCCTGAAACAGGAAGCGGGTTCCTATACGGGTGATTTTCAAAACGGCATGATTACATGGTCGAATGAACTTGTTCTGCATGTTATTGAATTGAAATCCACCCGCCCGGAAGCCAATATCAGTGCACTTGAAAATGCATTCGCAGACAACGTGCGCCATATCAACCAGGTGCTTGCAGGATTCAATGCCATGTTGATGCCAACCGCAGCGCATCCCTGGATGAACCCACTCGAAGAGACGAGGCTTTGGCCGCACGACAACAATGAGGTATATCACATCTATAACAGGATCTTTGATTGCCGTGGTCATGGCTGGTCCAATTTACAGAGCACCCATCTCAACCTGCCCTTCTACGATGATGAGGAATTCTCCAAGCTTCATGCGGCCATTCGCGTGCTCCTACCTCTTCTGCCCGCGCTTTGTGCCAGCTCACCTATACTGAATGGGCAGCCAACCGGAAGTCTGGATACAAGGCTGAAGTATTATAAAACCAACCAGGCCAAGATCCCTTCCATCACAGGTCGTGTGATTCCAGAAGCCGTTTTCTCTAAAAGACAATATTTCAACACGGTGTACGACAAAATAAGATCTGATTTGGCTGTCTACAACGACCATGAGATTCTCGATCCCGTGTGGGTAAATTCAAGAGGTGCTATCCCGCGGTTTGACCGTGGTTCCATCGAGATCCGGATCATGGACATACAGGAAAGTCCCGGAGCCGACCTTGCTGTTCAAACCCTCGTCATCGAAACCATAGAGGCGCTGGTGAATGAGCAATTCATCCCCATGGAAGATCTCGTGAAGGTGAGGACCGATTCGTTGGCTAACATACTTGATGAAGTTATGGTTGGAGGGCCACACGCCGTGATTCAGCATGCTGAACTCCTGAATGTTTTTGATTTTAAATCACCCTGCACAGCGGGAGAACTTTGGAAAACCGTCCTGGACCGACTTATACGGAAAGGATACCATTCACTGGAAAAGTGGAAACCTGAACTCGACATTATCCTGACTGAAGGAACACTTTCCAATCGTATACTCCGTTCAATTCCTTCATCACCTTCCCGGGAGGACTTGGCAAAAACGTACCGGCGGCTTTCCGAATGTCTCGAACAGAACAAAATGTTCCTGCCCTGAAAACGTCAGGTTTTCCTGACGGCATATCCGCAGCAGCCTTTTAATTAGCCCATACCTTTGCCTTGTGTGGAGAGTCAAAGTACTAATTCGGGCAGTTTTTGGATTTAGCAGAACGGAAACAAATGGGTTTTTGCT
>JBDHXU010000045.1:0-26569 GCA_039810905.1 Cyclobacteriaceae bacterium
GACCGACCCTGGGATGAGGGGCCAGGCAATACTGAATTCAGTCCGTTGACTTTTCCTATCTTTGATTATGTCCCAATCTGCAACTTCCTATCCCAGCATTTTCAATGACGTTATAGGTCCGGTTATGCGCGGGCCTTCCAGCTCTCATTGTGCCGCTTCCTTGCGCATCGGCAGAATGTGCCGTGATTTGATGGATGGCAACATCCGGGAAGCCCACATTGAATTTGACCCCAACGGGTCGTTGGCTACAACGCACAAAGGGCAGGGCTCCGACATGGGATTGTTTGGAGGTTTCCTTGGATGGGAAGCTGATGACGAAAGACTGCCCGGCTATCTGCAGGCGGTTGAGCAGGCCGGCCTCTCTGTAAATATTGACATTCATCCGATCGGGGCAACCCATCCCAATACTTATCAATTAACAATTAGAAATCAGAAGGAGGAGCATCAGTTGATTGCCCTTTCCACCGGAGGGGGGATGATCGAGGTCATATCCATTGATGGGGCAGAGGTTTCCATGTCAGGCGACTACTACGAAACACTGGTGTATGTAAAATCACCTGAGGCAGTTGTGGCTTACCTGAAACATGTTGTTGGCGACAAGGAGATATTAGTCCATCGCGGCAAGCAAACATTCGTTGAATTGAAGTCAGATAACTTCTTGCCTCCGGAAATTGAAAGCGAACTGAAATCACTGGAGGATGTTCTGTCGGTCAAGAAGCTTTCCCCGGTGTTGCCGGTACTCTCGAGAAAGAACCTTGCTGTACCCTTCATCACCTGCGAAGAGATGTTGGCTTACAACGAAGGCAGGAACCTTTCACTCTGGGAATTGGCTGTAGCCTATGAATGTGCCCGGGGTAACATTTCTTCAGATGAGGTGGTACGGAAGATGACGAGGATTGTGGATATCATGTACAACTCCATTCAATCCGGGTTGAAGGGGACCCACTACAAGGACAGAATTCTTGGAGCCCAATCATTGAACTTCCGCAAAGAGATGGACAAGCAAACACTCGTTGAGGGAGATGTCATGAACACGGTTATCATGTACACTTCTGCGATGATGGAGGTAAAGAGTTCAATGGGTGTAATCGTGGCTGCACCGACTGCCGGCTCGTGCGGTGCGTTGCCCGGTGCCGTAATCGGAACGGCCGTGAGCATGGGACTTGGCAAAGAAGACATGGTGAAGGCAATGCTGGCGGCAGGGATTATAGGTGTATTCATTGCCGCTCACGCGACTTTCGCTGCGGAAGTGGGAGGATGCATGGCCGAGTGCGGATCAGGATGCGGAATGGCGGCGGCTGGTATTATAGAACTAAAGAAGGGATCGCTCCAACAGTCACTTGGTGCTGCGTCCATGGCATTGCAGACCTCTCTCGGGATGGTGTGCGACATGATTGCCAACCGCGTCGAGGCGCCCTGCCTGAACAGAAATGTGATGGCGGCTACCAATTCCATTGCCTGTGCCAACATGGCCCTTGCCTCTTATGATCACCTGATTCCGCTCGATGAAGTCATACAGACCATGAAACAGGTTGGGGATGCGATACCCAATACGTTGAGATGTACCGGCCTGGGCGGTTTGGCCATCACGAAGACTGCCAAGAGAATAGAAGCCATGCTGGAGGGAGCGGAAATGGCACAGGGCAAGGGATTCAAGGTGTGCTAATACCAGTGCTTGTACTAGCAAGTCACAACCACCGTCATGCTCACTGGCCCTTGTGCACCTACAACAAGGGCTTGTTCGATGTCTGCAGTTTTGGATGGCCCTGATATAAAGACTCCAAATCCCGATTGTCGGGGATCAATAGTCTGGTAGGCTTCGTGAAGATTGGCAAGGATGGTGGAGGAATCCACAATAACCATAAGATGCTGGCCAATGAATGGCAGTACACGGATAGGGCAACTTTTGTCGCTGATCCATATTGCTCCATTGTCTGCAACGCCAAGTTCAGCCTTCACGATAACCAAATCCAGTTGAGCCAATGCGGATGTTTGTGTGTCGCTGATTGTGGATGGAAATTCCGGAAGGTTGGAGAATATCTTTTTAGCATCAGGATATTGCAAAGCAACCTGTTGAGTCCATGACTCGCCGACTTCCGTCACAATCACCCGAGCCTGGTTGGCCTCAAGGGCGGTGCGGAAAGACTGAAGGCGATCCTTGCCTAAGGCGAAAGCAGGGATATGAGGCAGGGCATTTGCTGACGGTTTCGCATTCCTGATCCTGGAAAGAATTTGTTCGCGACTCATGCCATTCAGTTTTTCCTACGGTTTCGTAAATACCATTCGCTGAATGTCTCCGCAGGTGGGGTTGGTAGTTCCCTGGTTTTGCCCCAGACATTGAATGGACTGTACAACAGCCATCTTGGAGCGCCAAGGAGTCTTCTCATCCATTTCATAGATCTGCTGAATTTGCCGGCATGGGACATGCTGCCGGCTGCCATCTTCATGATGGTTTTCTTTACAAAGGAGACATGTCCCTTCTCCGTAAGCGTTTGCCTCAGGTGGTATAGTTGATTATGAATATCAATCTTCACCGGGCACACGTCTGAACAAGAACCGCATAAAGAAGAAGCAAATGGCAGATCGTTGTATTGTTCCGGGTGACGGGCTGGGTTGAGGATGGATCCTATTGGCCCTGCCACAACTGAATGATAGCTGTAGCCACCAGTGCGCCTATACACTGGACAAGTGTTGATGCAGGCCGAGCATCGTATGCACTTCAGTGTATTCCTGAAATCGGGACTGCCCAGATGATCACTTCTTCCATTGTCGACGAGCACGATGTGCATCTCACCACCGTTTTTCGCGCGGTGGTAGTGCGAGGCATAGATCGACGACTTTTGCCCTGAGGCGCTGGGAGCCAGCAACCGGAGAAATACTCCCAGGTGCTCCCATTTGGGGATGATCTTTTCAATACCGACGCAGTGTATCTGGAGAGGAGGCAAGTTGCATCCCATGTCCGCATTTCCTTCATTGGTGATGATGACCACACCTCCGGTCTCAGCAACGGCAAAGTTGACGCCTGTTATGCCGGCTTGTGCCTGCAGGAATTTTTCCCGGAGATGTATCCTTGCCGCTCTTGTGAGATAAGTGGGGTCTGTGTTGCCCTTTTCTGTTTGCAGACGGTCATGAAAAAGATCGCTGACTTCTTCACGTTTCAGATGAATGGCTGGCGCTATGATGTGACTTGGCGGCTCGTCCCGCATTTGTATGATCCGCTCACCGAGGTCTGTATCAATTACTTCAATGCCAAGTGATTCAAGATAAGGATTGAGCCCGCACTCTTCTGTAAGAATTGATTTACTCTTTACGATCCTCGTCACCTGGTGGTTCTTCAGGATTTCGTGGACAATAAGATTATGAGCCGCAGCATCGGCCGCCCAGTGAACTTTCACGCCATTTTCCGTTGCCGCCTTTTCAAATTGTTCTAGGTAGTTGTCAAGATTCCCCAGCACATTCTCCTTGATGGCGGAAGCAAGTGACCTCAGTTCTTCCCACTCGGGAATGGCCTTGATGGTGGCATCCCGTTTCTTCCGGAAATTCATCACCGCCCCATTGTGCCAATTGGTGCGCGACTCGTCTTCCAGGAAGGAAGCCGATCTTGCAGCATGGGTCAGGTGATGGTTGAAGTCACTCATGACTGTTCAGCACTTCGGCGATGTGAATAGTCTTTAGCGGCAGCTTCCTTCTCCGGATGATGCCATCCAGGTGCATGAGGCATGACATGTCTCCCGAAATGACATACTCCACACCATGCTTCAAATAATCATCTACCTTGTCCGCCCCCATCTTTGTTGAAACTTCCGGTTCTGTCACTGAGAAGGTGCCGCCAAAGCCACAACATTCATCGGGAAAACCAATGGGAACGAGTGAGAGTCCTTCAACCTTTCCCAGCAGGTTCTCCCATTTGGAAAATGAGGGCAGTACTCTTTCAGATGATTGCGCAAGCCGGAGTCCTCTCAGTCCATGACAACTCTGGTGCAGGCCCGCCTTGTGTGGAAAACTGACCTGCCGGATTTTGTCTGATCCGATAATATCGTTGAGAAATTCAGCAAGATCCAACGTATTGCTTCTCACCTTTTCAACATCAGCGGATTGTGGGATGATGTCGTAGTGATTCCGCACATGATAAGTGCAGCTCCCGGAAGGAGCCACGATGTAGTCATAGGATTTGAATGTCCTGACAAAATGCTGGTAGGAGGGAATGGCATCTTTTTCCATTCCGCTGTTGGCGATGGGTTGACCACAACAGGTTTGCTCCATCGGATATTCAACATCGAGGCCCAGACCCTCCAGTAACTCAAGGGTAGCGATACCCACCCTGGGGTAAAACTGGTTGACGTAACAAGGTATAAAAAGCCCTATCTTCATTTCAGCCTGACTTCCGGATTGACAAGATGGGGAATATTTCCTGTGCGGTAGAACTGAATAATATTTTCCGCCGCCAACCGCGCCATCTCGCCGCGTGCCTCCACAGTAGCGGAACCAATGTGAGGAAGAATGGCGACGTTCTCCATATTGAGCAAGGGGTGATCCTGCCGCATGGGTTCAGGATTGGTGACATCCAGACCGGCTCCCCAAATCAGACCCTTGTTGAGCGCTTCCAGCAGGTCCTCTTCGTTGTGGATGAGTCCCCTTGCAGTGTTAATGAAGATCGCGGATGGCTTCATCTTTGAGAAGGCCTTACGATCAAACAACCCTGTCGTTTCACGGGTGAGGGCGCAGTGAACAGATACGACATCAGATTGCGCCAGCAACTCATCAAATGACACCCGCACTGCCCCCAGTTCCCTTTCTGCTTCCGGGTTCGGGCTGCGGTTGCAATAAAGAACAGGCATATGATAGGCACCCTTGCATCGGCGTGCCATCTCCATTCCTATCCGGCCCAGACCGAATACTCCAAGTGTTTTGTTCTTCAACTCAAATCCAAGGTGGGAGTTGGGTCTGAAATGTTTCCAGTTTCCTGCAGCGATGGACTTGTGCTGTGAAAACATTTTTCTCGATACAGCAATCATGAGCCCAAACGCGATGTCGGCAGTTGCATTGCTGGTAGCATTTGGGGTAAAGCCGACAGGGATGCCCAACTCGGTTGCGGCCATTACGTCAACATTGTCAAAGCCGGCAGCGAACTGGGAAATCATTTCCAGATGGCGGCAACGCGTAAGGAAATCACGGTCAATTTTATCTGACAGAACGCAGATGATGGCATTGGCCTGCAGGGAAGCCGATTCGAATTCCTCGCGGGTCATCGGCCTTTCTTCGCTCCACGCCTTCACGTCAAAACCTTCCTGCGAAAGCATCTCTTTTGCAATGGAGGGCAAATCCCTTGAGATCATCACAATGGTTTCAGAGGGAGATCGTCCTGTCATAGTCTGAAATTAATGGAGCGCTGCCGGTTGTCAAAGTCTGCCTTTCTTTTCCTTTAATCGCTGCAGATCCTCCGGTGTGTCCACGTCGACATCGCCTTCAGGGAAATCGATCATGACTATCTGCTCTTTCATCTGTTGAAAGAGTTGTTTCGCGCCAGACGCATCATCCAGCATTGCAAGACGCCGAAAGGCTTCTTTTCCGAAAATTGCAGGAACTCCAGCGCCTCCTTTGTATTGTGATGCGACGATAACTGCATGCGTCCTGTGTATGGTATCCAGCAGGTTCTGCAGATGTTTTGTGCCAAGAAGTGGTTGGTCGCAAACCATCATAATGACTTCATCAATATTCGGGTATTGGCTCAAAATGGATTGCAGGCCCGATTTCAGAGAGGACCCCATTCCCCTTGACCAGTCTTTGTTTTCAATAATCAGCACAGGGACTCCTTCCAATACAGCCTTGTGCCTTTCGAAATCCGAACCCAATACCACCGCTACTTTGGATGTGATGCTGAGTGCGGTTTCTGCTGCCTGATGAAGCAGGGGTTTGTTGTCAATGATGACGAGCTGTTTCGATTGCCCCAGACGAGTGGATGCTCCTGCCGCAAGAATTACAATACCACAAGTCTGCGCAGGAGATCCCATAACGTATTCACTCTGATGCAGGAGTCCTGGTACTATTACTTCCGGAGCGCCTTCACATGTTCAGGAAGAACTGCCGGGCCTTTGTTGCCAAAGGAATTACGGATGTAGTTCATCAGGTCGCTCACTTCCCCATCGCTGAGGTCGAAGCCGGTCATGTTCATGTTATATACTTTCCCGTTCACCTTCATTTCGCCGCTTGCCCCGTAAAGTATCTGCTGGATGGTCCTGTTTTTGTCGGCCATCATGTAATCTGACTTCGCCACAGGAGGATATACTCCTTCAATCCCTTCGCCCTGTTCCATGTGACACGAAATGCAGTAAGCCAAGTAAGTTTCTTTGCCCCTGGCCACACTTGCTTTCAGATCAAAGGCGGGCTTTGTCTGGAAAGAAATCAAGGTGGCTAATGAAGCGATCAGCACAGTAAGATAAATTACTCTTTTCATCATTTAGTGGTTTGGAAAGTAAAAAAATCCCTACTGACAAAAATGGCAGCAGGGATGCAAAGATCAAACTTCTTCAAGGTTGAACGGAAGTTTCCGGATTCGTTTGCCGCTGATGTCGAAAATGGCATTGCACAGGGCGGGTGCTAGCGGTGGAAGGCCAGGCTCGCCCACGCCACCGGGCTTCTCATCATTTTCCATAATGTGAACTTCAATTTCAGGGATGTCGGCAATCCGGGGCATCTTGTACACATCGAAATTCTTTTCCAGGGCTTTTCCATCCAGGAAGTGTGTTTCATGCTTAGTTGCCGCGCCAAGGGCCATCACGATGCTGCCCTCTACTTGTTGGCGGATGATGTCGGGATTGACATACCATCCGCAATCCATCACGGCAATCACCTTGTCCACCTTCAGCTTGCCGTCCGCCTTTCTGGAAACCTTGACAACTTCACCCACGGTGCTCTTGAAACACTCCGTGATGGCTACGCCCCAGCCTTCATTTTTGCCGCGACTCTTCCAGCCGCTCACCTCTTCGAGTTTGCTGATCAAGGCATGATAACGTTCGTTGCGCAGATGACTGCGACGAAAATCAAGCGGGTCCTTACCTGCTTCGTGTGCCAGTTCATCCATGAAGCTCTCATAGGCAAAACCGTTGGTGGAAGCATATACTGAACGCCACCACATAACAGGCACCGGCGACTCAGTCGGTACATCCGAAAAACTGTAATGCGGCAACGCTTCAAAATAGCCTTCCAGAAATCCCTCCACTGTACTGTCGTTATACATGGTCTTGTCGGCTCCCGGTTCCTGGTGACCCATGTTCTGGGCAGCCATCTTGAACTGAAAGGCGGTAATTCTTCCGCTGTTGCTGAGGCCTGCCTTGCATTGATACATGTTGCCCGGGCGGAATGGGCCCTGGGTCATGTCATCCTCTCTTGTCCAGGTCACTTGCACCGGTGCCTTAATCTCTTTTGAGATGACAGCTGCCTCGTGGGTATAGTCCGTGAATGCCTTCCTGCCAAAGCCACCACCGAGGAACGTCATGTTAACGGTTACGTTCTCTGGTTTAAGACCCAATCGCGCACTGATATCATCCTGGATCCAGTCGGGTCCCTGGATGGGTCCCCATATTTCACACTTGTCGTCATGAACCCAGGCAGTACAGTTCAGCGGCTCCATGCAGCTGTGGGACTCATAGGGTGTCTCGTAGATGAATTCAAGTTTCTTGTCGGCCTTCTGTAGTGCCGCTTCAGCATTTCCACCTGTGCGCTGCGAATAGCCCGGTTTGTTCAGGTCTTCTTTCATCCGTAAGTATAGCTGTTCTGTACTCAGGTGCTCAAACCCACTATCGTCCCATTCGACCTTCAAAAGTTTGCGTCCCTCGTTGGCTGCCCAGAAGGAATTGGCAACTACGGCGACTCCTTCTCGCTTTGTTGCAAACACGTCCATCTGGACTTTCAGTACATGCTTCACGCCGGGAACTTTCTTTGTCTGGCTGTCATCAAAACTTTTGACTTTGCCGAGGAACCTCGGATTTCTCTCAACCACCGCGAACAGCAAGCCAGGCAGCCGCTTGTCTATTCCGAATGTAGCGGTGCCGTTTACTTTCTGCGGAATGTCCTGCCGTTTTAAAGGCTGCCGGATGATCTTGTAGTCGCGCGGGTTTTTCAACTGTATGTTGGACGGAGGACTCATGCGTGACGCCTCCTCAACCAGTTGGCCATAGTTATATTTCTTGCCGGTGGGGTGATGGATGACAAATCCATTCTCTGCATAACAATCCCCACGTGACCATCCCTCTTTTTTCATCGCTGCTGCAATCAACATTTCACGGGCTGAAGCACCCACCTGCATAAGCTGGCGGTATGCACCACGTACAGTGGAACTGCCGCCCGTGATCTGACTTCCATAAACTCTTCCGTTGCCCGGTGCAAATACGATGTTCACCTGGTTGAGATCCACTTCGAGTTCTTCGGCTACCATCTGGGGCACCACCTGATACGCGCCCTGACCCATCTCTGAACGGTGGTTCATAATGGTTACTTTTCCGGACGTGTCGATGGATACCCATGCATTGAGGTCAATGCCTCTTTCTCCTGCTCTGATGCTGGTCAGTATCTCAGCTTCATTCTCCTTGCCAAAGGCAGGCATATACAGTCCCAGCGTAAGAGCAGCACCGCTTAGACTTCCCAGACGGATAAAGTTGCGGCGTGAAATATTTCTTTCAGTTTTTTCCATGGCCTGAATACATTATTTGGCAGAGGCTTTGGTATTCATAATACGTGCAGCGGTCTTGATCGCCTTGCGAATACGAGGATAGGTACCGCACCGGCAGATCAGGCCTTGCATGGCTGCATCAATGTCCTTGTCGGAGGGATTGGCGTTTCGTTTCAGTAACGCAGCTGCAGCCATGATCTGTCCGCTCTGGCAATAACCACATTGGGGAACCTGCTCTTCAATCCAGGCCTGCTGAACAGGGTGACTGGTATTTTCGGACAAACCTTCGATGGTGGTGATGTTCTTTCCAGCCACAGATCCCACCGGAAGCGAGCAGGAGCGTACAGGGGTCCCCTCAAGGTGGACGGTACAAGCCCCGCATTGTGCAATACCACAGCCATATTTGGTGCCGGTGAGTCCGGCAAGGTCCCGGATGGCCCACAGCAGTGGCATTTTGGGATCCGCATCGATGGTCACATTTTTGTTATTGATCTTCAGCGTTATTGAAGCCATATCTGATAAGTTTAAGCCAAGCTAATTTAGCAATTCAAAGAATAACAACGCTGTTAAGAAGTTGTTAAGGCCAGACAGTTCTTTGAGAGGCAGATCAGTGAATCAACCCGCGGGCAATAATTAAATTTGAAGGATGCGGTTATTAGTTAGCAGTCTATTGCTCATTTTGATTTTCCAGCAGTCTCAGGCTCAATCCATGGAGGTTGCGATTGAGGGAGTGAAGGGCGAAAACGGGTTTTTGTTACTGGGACTTTTTTCATCTTCAGATGATTTTCTGAAGAAGCCGATCGCCTCCATTCGTCATCCGGCAAACGAGGGAACGGTCACAGTGGTGCTTTACGGAATACCGTCTGGTGATTATGCCATATCCGTGTTGCATGATTTGAACGGGAATGAAAAAATGGACACCAATTTTATCGGTATCCCGAAAGAAGGCTTTGGGTTCTCAAACGATGCCATGGGTTTTATGGGTCCACCCCATTTCAAGAAGTGCATGTTTCAGTGGACGGGCCGGGAGTCTATCGTAATTCGGATGCATTACTTCTGAAGCCTTCTGGACAGGCATGAGGTCAATTCCCAAAATACAGGCCTACGTTATGGCATCTCTACAAACTTTTCAAACGGTTGCGTAACCGATGCATGCTTGCATAGGGGAATTTGTATTTGTCTTTTTTTATGTTTGCGCGCCTTACTTCGACCAGTTTTCAGACCATGATGGACCTTACTCAGTTATTTCCTTACTCATTCGACCCTAAATATTCCAAGCCAATTGCCTACTTCTCGATGGAGTTTGCTATTGATCAGTCACTCAAGATTTATAGCGGCGGCCTTGGCTTTCTGGCAGGATCTCACCTCAGAAGCGCCTATGAATTAAAACAGAATTTCATCGGCATTGGCATCCTCTGGAAATACGGTTATTACGACCAGGAGCGGAATATGGACGGCACCATGAAGGCGAGCTATATCGAGAAGATTTACTCCTTTCTTGAAGATACCGGCATCCGTTTCAATATCAGGATTCACAATCACGATGTGAAGGTCAAAGCCATGCTGTTACGCCCTGAAGTATTCGGAACTGCACCCTTGTTTCTCCTCACCACCGATCTGCCGGAAAATGATCACCTTGCGCAGACGATCAGCTACCGGCTTTACGATTCTCACGTAAGTGCGAGGATAGCACAATCAAGTCTGCTTGGATACGGCGGCGCAAAACTGCTGGATATCATCGGGAGGCAGACCGACATCTACCACATGAACGAAGGCCATGGGTTGCCGCTTTGTTTCTATTTATGGAACAAGTATCAGTCTCTGGAAGAAGTAAAGAAGAGAGTGGTGTTCACCACGCATACACCTGAACTGGCCGGCAATGAGGAACGCGAAGTTTCCAGTCTTGAGGTGATGTCCTTTTTCGACGGCGTACAGAAGGAACAGTATGAGCAGTTGCTGGAACCTGAAAGTGAAGTTCTGAATTATACTTTGGCGGCATTGAGAATGTCAAAGATTTCCAACGGCGTGAGTCAGCTTCACGGAAAGGTAGCGCAGAACATGTGGGGACAACATAAAAACATCGCCCCCATCCGGGCGATTACCAATGCACAGAACTATACCTACTGGCGCGATGCCGTGATGGACGAAGCTTTCCGCAAAGAGGACAGTTGGGCGCAATCTGTCCGGAAGGTTCAGATGAAACGGGAGCTCTTCATGCACGTCGCCGATCAACGGGGGAAGATTTTTAAGGAGAATGTACTCACCATTGTTTGGGCAAGGCGTTTTGCGGCTTACAAGAGAGCGAACCTGTTGCTTCACGACTATGAGCGCTTTTACGAGATGGTCACCAATAAGCGTTACCCGGTTCAAATAATTTGGGCAGGCAAGCCCTATCCGGAGGATGCAACTTCCATTGACATATTCAATGATATCTACCGGCAGACGCGAGACCTTCCGAATTGCACCATACTTACGGGATATGAGCTGGGTTTGTCGCGTTTGTTGAAGCGCGGGTCAGATGTCTGGCTAAACAACCCGCGGATTTACCGTGAGGCGTCAGGCACTTCCGGAATGTCTGCGGCTATGAATGGAAGTATCAATGTTTCCATACCGGATGGCTGGGTGCCGGAATTTGCCCGTCATGGTGAAAATTGCTTTGTCGTCGAGCCTGCAGATCAGAGCCTGGCACAAGAGGAGCAGAACTCAATTGAAGCCAACCGGCTATATGAAGTTCTGGAAAAGGAAGTGATTCCGCTTTACTATGACCGCCCTGATCGCTGGGCACAAGTGGTGAGGCAGAGCTGGAAAGACGTGCAGCCGCGGTTTGATTCCAACCGAATGGCAGACGAGTATTATCAGTTGCTTTACAATCCGGAAACCACTACAAAAAGCTAGACTTGCATTCTGAAGTATTGACGACTATGCTGCCGTGTTCTCTGGCAGATATTTTGTATTGATGCAGGTGTCGTATATGTTAGCGGCAAATTTCAACAGTTGAATCGGCCGACACTAAGAGAAATATGGTTCTACCCTGTGAAATCCCTCGGAGGAATCAGGGTCAAGTCGGCTGTGGTGCAAGCTAAGGGTCTCGAGTATGATCGCAGATGGATGCTGATTGACGAACAGGGCACCTTTATCTCCCAACGCGAGCAACCCATATTGTGCCGTTTTCTTCTGCAAAGGGAGAAGGAGCATTTTGTCATTACTTATGGAGAAGAACAAATTCTTCTTGATCCCCGGCAATCCGCGTCCGGCCAGGAGATCAGAGTACGCATTTGGGACGATGAAGTGATCGCAAGAGAAGTAAGTGTCGCCCACAGTCAATGGTTTTCGAATGCGCTGCAGCGGAATGTGAAGTTGGTATTCTTCCCGGAAGAGAACAGAAGGCTGGCCGATCCCGACTATGCAACCCCCGGCGCGCAGGTAAGTCTTGCAGATGGGTTCCCTTTATTGCTCATCGGCACCGCTGCACTTGATGACCTGAACAGTCGACTGGAACAGACCGTCGGTATGAACCGATTTCGACCCAACCTGGTAGTTGATGGCATTGGCCCCTTTGAGGAGGATAACTGGAGGGATTTTGCCATAGGCAGCAACCGGTTCGTGGCAGTAAAGCCGTGCGGAAGATGTGTAATGACAACCATCAATCCTGAAACAGCACATGCAGGGAAAGAACCACTGGCTACCTTGTCGCGTTTTAGAAACAGTAATGGGAAAGTGCTGTTCGGGCAGAATATCATACCCATTGACCATCGCGAAATAAAAGAAGGAGATGAAATCATATTGCACTAAAACTTATTGCTTACTCGCCGCTTTGACACTGCTGATCTCCTGCTCGTCGAGGGAAGACCGTTTGCCGGTGCTTGGGGAACGAACGGTTAAGGGCACCGACACGATTTATCATACCATCGCCCCCTTTCATTTTGTGGATCAGGACAGCACAGTGATCACCAATGAGACCTTCAGGGACAAGATCTATGTGGCGGATTTCTTTTTTACGACGTGTCGCACGATCTGCCCTATTATGAAGACGCAGATGCTCCGTGTTTATGAGGCCACCAGGGAAATGCCTGATGTACTGCTCTTATCTCACACTATTGATCCAGAATACGACACAGTGGCGCTCCTCCATGACTTTGCGGGCCGGTTGGGTGTTGAAAGCAAACGCTGGCACTTTGTCACAGGGGTCAAAGATTCCATCTACAAGATTGCCCAGACTTCCTACTTTGCCACTGCCATGGAAGACAAAACTGAACCTGACGGATTTATTCACAGCGGTGCTTTTCTGCTGATTGATAAAGGTGGAAGAATCCGCGGAAAGTATGACGGCACAAAGGAGGAGGATGTAAACCGCCTGATTGGGGACATCAAACGCCTGCGGCGGGAATACAAGCAGTGATCATGAATGTGGGCAGATGGTGCGCCGTAATATTGATGTCCATCTCAACAGGTCTCAGTGGATGTCAATTGAAGGATCCCAAGTATCAGTTGTACTATGTGGAGGGCGAGCAACTGTACAACAAGCATTGCAGCAATTGTCATCAAAAAAATGGAACGGGGCTTGGCAGGTTATATCCTCCGCTGGCCAACGCCGACTACATTGATCAACACTTCGATGAAATCGGGTGCCTTATCAAGTATGGGAGGAAAGGGGAGATGCTTGTCAATGGTGAGCGCTTTAATCAACCGATGCCTGGCGTGCCACTGCTGACTGAACTGGAGATTGCCGAAATCATGACTTACGTAGGCAATACCTGGGGTCATGAGAAGGGCCTCATTGATGTCCGGTCTGTTTCGGGAAAGCTCGAAACGTGCATATCCGAATAAAAAAGAGCAATTTTGTTAAAGCAGATTGACCAGCTTTAACGTTCATGAAAAGACCCAACCTGAGACAAACCATCCTCAGCATTGTTGGGGTGCTGGCCGTCTATGGCATTCTGCTAGCCATACTGGTTCATTTTGAGGAGGAATCCCCTCGCAGTTCCATTCACACCGTTCAGGATGCCATCTGGTACCTGGCGGAAACGCTCACCACCGTCGGCTATGGAGACGTGCTCCCTGTAACCTACTGGGGCAGAATGATCGGCTTCATTTTCCTCCTCTCTAGTCTCGGTGCGTACGGTCTTATTATCGGTCAGATCGCAAATTTTATGTCAACACTAAAAGAACAAAAGGAACTGGGTCTCAATGGCACACAGTTCACAAAGCATGTGATTATTGTGGGCTGGAATGACTTTGCCCAGTCTGTGATCGGCCACCTGGTAGCGGCAGGCCGGCAGGTGGCTGTCATCACCAAAGATCGCAGCAGCATAGACATTATCCGTGAATATTATCCGGATGACAAGGTCTATACACTCTATACGGATTACAGCAACTTTGATCTGCTGGAAAAAGCCAATATCCGCGATGCGTCCATTGTCTTCATAAACCTCAATGACGATACGGAGAAACTTGTTTATATCATCAACATCAAGAAGCGTTTTCAGAACCTGAACTACGTGGTTACCCTTGACAATGGAAACCTCAAAAGCACCTTCCAGAATGCGGGAGTCACGTACGCCATCTCCAAAAATGAAATCTCATCAAAGTTGCTGGCCAGTTACATTTATGAGCCCGACGTGGCGATTCTGAGCGAGGAACTGATAGCATACGCCCATGAGGATCATGAATATGACATGAAGGAATTTCTGATCACTGGTAATAATCCCCTGATCGGGATGCCGTATGAGAAAGCATTCTTTGATCTCAAGAAACAGTCTAACGTCATACTCTTCGGTTTGGTCAGGATCAATGAAGGCAAACGAACCCTGTACAAGAATCCATCCATCAATCTGGCTATCCAGGATGGTGACTATCTCATCATGTTGATGGACCGCAAAGGCCAGGACAAACTCAAGCGCCTGTTCAATATCGAAGAAGGCGTATAAGGTTCACGGGCAGACTCATATGCATCTGCAAACCCTTAGAACCTGCCGGTCAGATCACCTCGACAGGAGTTGCATTGATAAACTCAAACTCCACGTCATTCTTCATGTCGACCTGGATGACGGCATCTTTGCTGACCTTGCCAGCCAGAATCTGTTTCGACAATTCATTCAGAATCTCGCGCTGCAGAACCCGCTTCAACGGCCGTGCACCGAATTGAGGATCATATCCCAGCTTCGCCAGTCGGTCCATAGCCTTGTCCGTCACATCCAGTTGGATGCCGGATTCAAGAAGACGCCTGCTGATCTGTTCAACCTGTATGCCCACGATTTTTCTCACGTCGGCCTTGCTCAGTGGCCGGAACATAATGATCTCGTCAATGCGGTTGATGAACTCAGGTCGCACATTCTTCTTGAGTAATTCAAGGACCTGTTCCTTCGTGTCCTCAATCACTTCGAAGTAGTTGTCCTCGTTTATCTTTTCAAAATTTTCCTGAATGAGGTGGGCCCCCATGTTGGTGGTCATGATGATGATGGTGTTCTTGAAGTTGGCTACCCTCCCTTTATTATCGGTCAGTCGGCCATCGTCAAGAACCTGAAGCAGGATGTTGAATACGTCCGGGTGGGCCTTCTCGATTTCGTCGAGCAGAATCACACTGTACGGCTTCCTTCTCACTGCTTCGGTCAGTTGACCGCCTTCGTCATATCCTACATAGCCGGGAGGCGCTCCGATCAGTCGGCTGACGCTGTGACGTTCCTGGTATTCGCTCATGTCGATGCGCACCATGGCGTTCTCGTCGTTGAACAGGTATTCTGCCAATGCTTTGGACAGTTCAGTCTTGCCTACACCGGTAGTACCCATGAAAATAAAGGAGCCTATGGGGCGCTTGGGATCCTGTAGTCCGGCCCTGCTTCTGCGAACTGCATCCGACAAAGCGCGGATGGCTTCCTCCTGACCTGCCACTCTTTTGCTCAATTCCTCCTCCAGGGTGAGCAACTTGTCCCTCTCACTCTGCAGCATCTTGCTAACCGGAATGCCGGTCCACTTGGCCACCACTTCCGCGATGTCCTCGCTGTCTACTTCTTCCTTAAGCAGGGAACCGTCACCCTGCATTTGCTTCATCTTCAGCTGGAGAACGTTAAGGCGTTTTTCCGCTTCAACAATTTTCCCATAACGTATCTCTGCCACGCGACCATAGTCGCCGGCTTTTTCTGCCTGGTCGCCTTCAGACTTCAGTTTGTCGATGGCTTCTTTCTCTTTTTGGATGCCGTGCACAACTTCCTTTTCGCCCTCCCATCTGGCCTTGAGGTCCTTGCGCTTGTCTGACAATTCGGAAATCTCCTTGCTCAGACTCGCTTCTTTATCCCGGTCCTTTTCCCGGCGTATGGCCTCACGCTCAATCTCCAGTTGCATGATCTTGCGGTTCAATTCATCGAGCTCTTCAGGAAGCGAATCCATCTCAATCCTCAATTTTGAAGCCGCTTCGTCCATGAGGTCAATGGCTTTATCAGGAAGGAAACGATCGGAGATATAACGATGCGAAAGTTCTACAGCTGCAATGACTGCATCGTCCTTGATCCGCACGCCGTGGTGAAGTTCATACTTGTCTTTGATTCCCCTGAGGATGGATATGGAGTCTTCTGTGCTCGGTTCATCCACCATGACCGACTGGAAGCGGCGTTCAAGAGCCTTGTCCTTCTCAATGTATTTCTGGTATTCCTTAAGCGTGGTTGCGCCGATAGCATGGAGTTCACCCCGTGCGAGCGCGGGCTTCAGCAGATTGGCAGCATCCATGGCTCCTTCGCCACCGCCACCGGCACCGATTAACGTATGGATTTCATCAATAAACAGAATGATCTGACCGTTGGAATCAATCACTTCTTTTATCACCGACTTCAGGCGCTCCTCAAACTCTCCCTTGTACTTGGCCCCTGCGACCAATAGACCCATGTCCAGCGAGACCAGGATCTTGTCTTTGATGTTTTCGGGAACGTCACCGTTGACGATCCTTTGTGCCATGCCTTCCACAATTGCAGTTTTGCCCACGCCTGGCTCTCCGAGGAGGATAGGATTGTTCTTCGTTCTCCTTGAAAGGATCTGCAGTACCCGTCTGATTTCCTCATCGCGACCGATCACGGGATCAATCTTGCCGGCTTTTGCCAGTTCATTCAGGTTTTTGGAATAACGTTCCAGCGATTTGTATTTGGCCTCTGCATTCTGATCGGTCACAGAAGTGCCGCCGCGTAATTCCTTAATGGCCTTGATCAGTTCCGGTCGTGAAAAACCGGTGTCTTTCATGATTGCCGAAGCCTTGTCGCGAATACCAAGCAAAGCGAGCAGCAGGTGTTCTATAGAAATATATTCATCCTTGAATTCCCTGAGTTCCTTTTCAGCTTGCTGCAGGAGGGTATTGGATGAAGATGAGAGGTAGGGCTGCGATCCTGAAACTTTGGGGTAGCTGTTTAATAGCTCATCCAGTTTGCTTTCGAGAATAGACTGGTTGACATTGAGCTTCTTGACCAAATAACCAATAACATTCTCATCGGTTTCCAGGATGGCCTTCAGAATGTGCCCCGGTTCAATCGCCTGGTTCTGGCGGGATGTTGCGATTTCGGCCGACTTCTGAAGAGCTTCCTGTGATTTTATAGTGAATTTTTCAAAGTTCATGACTAATTTCCTCCTGCCCTCGTCCGTCAAATCGCTAACCAACATGATCTTGGCAACCATTCAGGCAATAATGGCGTGTTTTTATCGGCGCAGAGGGGGGTTATGTGTCATTTTGTCCTGCCCGGAGCAGTTGAATAAGGGACTTCATCCTCTTCATTCATTGTTTGATTGATCGCGGTTTCTGGCGTAGCTTTTAAGCGCTATGCAATCCGGCAAAAAAAGTACCCAGTTTCCAAAAGCTGTGCTGATGGAAGTGGCCTGGGAAGTTTGCAACCAGGTGGGCGGAATCTATACGGTGATCCGCACCAAGGCGCCTGCGATGGTCGAGAATGTGGAAGGCCCATTTTGCATGATCGGTCCCTATCTGGGAAAAAATATTCTGGCTGAACTAGAGCCGCTTAATGATGCAGAGGATCTTTTTGGGCAGGCGGCGGCCAATCTCCGCAAGCGCGGGTATGATGTGCACTATGCTGAATGGTTGATTACAGGCAAGCCGAGGGTTGTGTTGTTGAATCCGAATGTGATTGAGACCAAGGCGCTCAACGTCATCAAGTACCTTCTTTGGAAAAATCATGGTGTGGAAACGCCGGAAAAGAATGAACTGATAGACCAGGTGGTGGGTTTTGGTTATCTCACCAAGCTTTTCATTGACGAGGTGATGAAGCTGGCAGGCAAGGATGATCCTTTGATTGTTCATTTTCATGAATGGATGGCAGGACTGCCCATACTGGATATCCGGCGCGAGAAGATGCCTGTAAAAACCATCTTTACCACCCATGCCACGCAGTTGGGAAGGCACCTGGCAATTAATTCTCCTCTGTTTTATGCCCACCTTCCCTTCTTTAACCATGAACTGGAAGCAAAGAAATTTGGCATCGTAACGGAAGAGGCAATTGAGTTCAGGTGTGCACAGAACTGCACGGTTCTCACCACAGTCAGTGACGTAACGGTTCGTGAGTGCAAACATCTCCTGAAGAGAAAGCCTGAGGTGGTAGTTCCCAATGGGTTAAACATTGAGCGTTTCGAGGCTTTGCATGAATTCCAGAATCTTCACGCCCTGTACAAGAAAGAAATTCATGAGTTTGTCATGGGGCACTTCTTTCAGTCTTACACTTTTGACCTGGATAAGACAATTTATCTTTTTACTTCGGGAAGATACGAGTACCGCAACAAGGGATTCGACATGACGCTGGAAGCGCTTTGGCTGCTTAATGAAAAGCTGAAGGCAGAGAAAACAGACCTTACAGTGGTGATGTTCTTTGTCACCAAAAGGGAATTCTACAGCATCAAGCCTGATGTCCTTCACTCCCGGGCCATGATGGAGGAAATCCGTCAGACCTGTGAAGCAATTGAAAGCGAAATCGGGAAGGGACTGTTTTTTGCCTCCACTACCAGGGCGGATAACCGGCTTCCCAATCTCAACGATTTTGTGGATGACTATTGGAAACTGCGGTATCGCCGAACCATTCAAAGCTGGAAGACGAGCCGGCTTCCGATGGTGATAACGCACAAATTGGTGAACGAAGACAATGATGATATCCTTCAGTTTCTTGCGAGAAAGAATCTGCTGAACCGCCCCCAGGACAAAGTGAAAGTAGTCTACCACCCGGACTTCATCACTTCGACCAATCCACTCTTCGGAATGGATTATAGCCAGTTTGTAAGAGGTTGCCATCTGGGTGTGTTCCCCAGCTATTATGAACCCTGGGGCTACACCCCACTGGAGTGCATGGCCAGCGGTGTGCCGGCTGTTACCAGCGACCTGTCCGGATTCGGTGATTACCTGACCAGGAATTTCCCTGATCACGAAAAGAACGGAATGTTTGTGGTAGAGCGGGGGAAGAGAACTTTTGACTGGAGTACCCGTCAACTGGCAGCTTTCCTGCACAAGTTCCTTATACAAAATCGCCGTGAACGGATTACCCAAAGGAATAATGTGGAAAGTTATTCGGCCGCCTTTGACTGGAAGATGCTCATCAAGCATTACCGGCAAGCCTATGACCTGGCAGTTCAACAACCATCCTGATTTAACATCGGGTTTACAATTTCTTTTTAATTTTCACGTCAAAGCTGTATGACCGTCCATCAACTTACCGAGAAGGATTCTATCGCCAACCAGTATTTGAGCGAGCTGCGCGATGTGCGGCAGCAGCAGAACCGTCACCGCTTCCGCGAGAATCTTACCCGATTGGGTGAGATTATGGCTTACGAAATATCAAAGGTTCTGCCCTTTGAGATGAAGGAGGTGCAGACACCTCTGGGTACCAAGCAAGTTAGGACGCTGAAGGAGCATCCGGTCTTGATTACGGTTCTCCGCGCCGGGGTTCCATTCTTTAATGGATTCCAATACCTGTTTGACGAGGCTGATGCCGGATTCATCGGATCCTATCGCAAGGAGGGAGGTCAGACCATTACAATCTACTCGGGCTATCGCGCCACACCGTCTGTTGCTGGACGGGTGGTCATTCTGATTGACACGATGCTGGCTACAGGCAGATCGCTGGCTGATGCCATTGCCGGCATAACGGCTCAGGGACAACCTTCTCATATCCACATGGCCAATGTGATAGCCGCACCGGAGGGAATTCGCTACCTGGAAGAAAATACCAAGGTCCCGCTCACGTTGTGGACTTTCGCCATTGATGATCGGTTGAACAGTGACTACTACATCGTGCCCGGACTGGGCGACGCCGGTGATCTGAGTTACGGTTCCAAGACGTGATGACGGTTATGACAGACCAATTCTGCTCCGTATGCTGGAAGAGTTACTGAAGGCGGTGCCGGTGTACATATTCAGTATGGTCAAATTCATCTTTGGCCCTACAGCTGGCTTTGCGGCGGGACTTCATTTTGTAACCACAGTTCTGGTTACCGTTGCCGGAATGATGACCGTTGTAGTGGTGCTTACTTACTTTGGCGACTATCTTATCAAGACTTTCCGTAACCCGGCACCTCCCAAGTCTGCTACTAACAATACCAGATGGAAGAAATACGGCTTGCCCGGGATTGCCTTCTTCACTCCGTTGTTGTTGACACCGTTAGGCGGCACATTATTGGCGTTGGGTTCCGGCAGTTCCCGCGAGAAGATCATTTTCTATATGTTCGTCAGTGCAGCGGGCTGGTCCGTAGTGTTTACGAGTGCGGTTTATTTTCTTGGAGAGAAGGTATTGGAAGTGCTTCCGGAGTTTGTCAGGTAAGGAAAGGCAGAATGACATGGAGTAACTAGAAGAGGACCCATGATCATTTGGCACCTCAACAGATAGCAGCGTCTGGGCCGGACAAGGATTTTACGCGCATGTTGAACTATGGGGTGTATCTGCCTCCTGGGGGACTTGACGGAGTGGTCTTCGCTGAACTTACGGCAGGCCTTAAATACTATACAGGCCGAACAAAGAAGAAGCGAGATTATTAGTGACCAGGTTCGTCGGGAAGCATTTCTATATCCCTGATCAACACCCTGCTGGCGATCTGCTGACCAGTCTTTGTGGCGGCCAGTCCACCCAATGCTGTTTCTTTGTAGCGTGTTTCCATACTGGCTCCGATTTCGCCCATGGCCTCAATGACCTCGTCAACCGGAATCACACTGCTGACATCAGCAAGGGCGATCTGTGCAGAACTGTTTGCAATGGCGGCAGCACTTGCATTCCTCACCACGCAGGGCACTTCAACCAACCCGGCGACCGGGTCACACACAAGGCCGAGCATGCATTGTACCGTTATGGCGACGCCGTTAAAGATCTGATTGGTGTTGCCTTGCAGACAATAAACGATTGCTCCTGATCCCATTGCAGCAGCCGTTCCGGTTTCTGCCTGACATCCGCCTACCGCACCCGCTATGGATGCTTTTTGTTCCATGATCAAAGCTATGCCGGCGGCAAGTAGCATCGCCTCCAAAATCTTTTTGTCAGGAATGTCATGAATTTCCTGGAGTGTGAACAGAACTCCAGGCATAATACCGCTGGCTCCTGCTGTCGGTGCTGCAACGATTCGGCCCATGCAGGAGTTGACTTCTTTGGCTGCCAGGGCCCTGGAAATCAGCTGCTGAAATTCCTTTGAGAGGACTGGTGTGGGATAACGGTAGACTTTTTTTGCTCCGTTGTTGATCATTCCGGACCGGGAGGTCATGTCTTCTTCCAGCCCTGTTTTCACCGCCTCCTTCATCACGGTCCAGGCTTCAGCCAGACCCTTCCAGATTTGGGCTTCAGTGCGGCCTTTCTGCTCGATTTCATATTCGAGCACTACATCTACCAATGTCTTCTGGTTGTCCTGGCTATACCGCTTCCAACCCTCAAATGAATCAAACAGGAATGCCATAAAATGAATGAAGGACGAAGTTAGGATAATTTTGTCGTTGGAATGGGAGGAAATTGGTGCTTCAGGCAGAGCTTAGTGCCGGAAGCCAGCCCGGTAAAAAGTAAATTCCCGGAAGAGGTTCAAATTCATATCTTCCTGACGAAATCAATATTCCATGAGATACACTTTAGCTGTCACCGTGTTTTCACTCTTCACCTTGAAGATTGCTGCCCAAACTCAAGATGAGCAGACTATCCGGCAGATCTTCAACAAAGCACTGGCGGAGGGGAAGTCCTACGAGATGCTGGATTACCTGAGCAATAAAATAGGGCAACGGCTCAGCGGATCACCGGGGGCAGCGGCGGCGGTGGAGTGGAGTCGTCATGTTATGCAGGACTACGGGTTTGACTCCGTATGGCTGCAGCCTGTGATGGTGCCCCATTGGGTTCGCGGCCAAAAGGAGATAGGACGAATTGTCAATTCAAAAAAGATGGGGACAGTCGACGTGAATGTGTGTTCACTCGGTGGCTCTGTGGGAACAGGCCCGGATGGTCTTGTAGCCGGCGTGGTGGAGGTGAAATCTTTTGAGGAGCTTGCGCAGCTGGGGGCAAAGAATATTCAGGGCAAGGTTGTTTTCTTCAACCGCCCCATGGACCCTACGCAGATCAATACTTTTGCTGCCTATGGCGGGGCCGTCAACCAGAGAGGTGCAGGTGCTTCCGAGGCGGCAAAGTATGGAGCAGTGGCAGCGCTTGTACGGTCCATGGGTTCCAACCTTGAGGACTATCCTCACACCGGCGGCATGAGGTACGCACCGGAGCAGGGGAAGATTCCGGCACTGGCCATCAGCACACGTCATGCCGAGTTGCTCAGCAAATTGCTGAAAGAGGACAAGGGCATTCAGCTATACCTGGAGTCGCACAGTGAAACGCTGGAGGATGCGCCGTCTTTCAATGTCATTGGAGAAATCAAAGGATCAGAATATAAAGACGAGATCATTGTGGTTGGAGGACACCTCGATTCATGGGACCTGGGACAAGGCGCACATGATGACGGTGCCGGCTGTGTGCAGAGCATCGAAGTGCTGAGAATATTCAAGGCTATGGGTTATAAGCCGAAACGTTCCATCCGTGCCGTGATGTATATGAATGAAGAGAATGGATTGCGCGGAGGCACGAAATATGCAGAGATTGCACAGAAACAAAGGGCAAAGCACATCGCCGCTATTGAATCGGACCGCGGCGGATTTACGCCGAGGGGATTCACCATTAGCGCCACGCCTGCAGAGCGGAGCAAGATTCAATCGTGGAAGACGCTCCTGGAGCCTTACGGTCTTTCCGATTTTTCGCAGGAGGGCGGAGGAGCAGACATAGGTCCTTTGGGACCTTTGGGTACTGCTACAATCGGGTTTCTCCCGGATTCGCAGCGCTACTTCAGCTATCACCATACAAGCGAGGATACTTTTGACAAGGTCGACAAGCGCGAGCTGGAACTGGGGTCGGCCTCAATGGCTGCTCTGGTGTACCTGATCGACAAATACGGCCTGAAGTAGATTCCGGCCTTCTATCTTACTACATCGCGACTTAGCCTGAAATAAGGCGGATTGGGGTTACCGCAAGCCCCATTACGGGATTGATTTTATGGTATCTTCATCCTTGAATGCGAAATTTGCAGCAATACCCCTTTTGCATGAGATTAAAACTACCGTTGCTGGCTTTGATTTTAGTGGTTGTAACCTCCCTTGCTGCATATGGGCAGGCGAAGCTTTGGGGAACTGTTTCTTCCGGTGGTTCAGACAACAAGGGCGCGATCTTTAGTACCAATAATGATGGAACGGGGTATGCCACCATGCATCAATTTGTGAGTGGCGTTAGTGGTGGGTTACCATATAACAAGCTCACGATTTCTTCCTTAGACGGAACCTTATGGGGTACTACTTATCAGGGAGGATCCGCAAATGCAGGCGTGATCTTTAAGTATGATGCTACGCTTGCATCGTATACTTCCGTTTACAATTTCGGCATTAATGCAAATCCAGTTGGTGGGTTAGTAGAGGCAAGTCCTGGTGTATTCTACGGGATGACCTATTCAGATGGGACCTATAGTCTAGGTACTATTTACGAGTATAACTCAAATCTATCACAATTTAGTACTGTATACAGTTTCCAGAGTTCAGATGGTGGTTACCCTCAGGGCAATTTGATTCTTGCTTCTAATGGCAATTTATATGGGATGACTTCTGGTTCCATATTTCAATTAGTTACCAGCACCTCAACTTATACGAAGCTTTTTGATTTTTCTGTTTCATCAGGTCAAAACCCTTGGGGCGATCTCCTAGAGTACAATGGAAAACTATATGGGCTCACTAGTTCCGGAGGCAATCAATCTTTGGGAGTGGTGTTTAGCCTCAATTTCGACGGTTCTGGTTACTTAGTTTTGCATCATTTTGCGGGAGGTACAACAGATGGTGCAACGCCTTATGGAAGCTTGATACTTGGATCAACTGGTACAAAATTACTCGGATTAACATCAGCTGGGGGTGCCTTTGCATCAGGCGTGGTTTTTGAATTAGATCCTGGAATTCCAGTTACCTATGGATATTCAATAGTGGGTAACTTTTCATCCACTTCAGGAATGGCTCCTCAAGGTTCATTGTATTTGGCGTCAGATAATATTTACTACGGATTGACCAGCGGTGGTTCAGGCGGCACAGCAAATGGGACGATCTTTTCCTATGATCGAGCATCAATGACAATTAATCCACTGATTAATCTCGACGGAGGTCCATTAGGTAGATCCCCATCGAATGGTAATGGATTTATTGAGTCTTCAGGTGTGTTATATGCCTTAATTGTCAACGGAGGCACACAAGACAACGGCGTGCTGATTGAGTTTGACAAGTCATCTACCATATGCACAGGGAAACTTTTGTTCTCCAACGCTAGTCAAGGTTCAAATCCACAAGGAAGTCTCGTTATAGGCACCCAATTCAATAAGCTTTATGGCAACACGGAATTTGGTGGTGCAAACGGTCAGGGAGTTGTTTTTGAGTATGACCCGGGGACTAATACCTATACCAAGGCGCCAGGGGCAGACTTCTCCACTGTAACTGGAATATATCCAACTGGGGGTATGGTTGAAGTTTCTTATAGCACTGCGCCCTTAACAAAGCTATTCGGATTGACTCAATATGGAGGCGCTAATGGCGACGGTACCATATATGAATACTGGCCACAAGGGCAATATCTCAATAACAAGTTTGATTTCTTGGCTGCCACAACCGGTTCCAATCCCACGGCTGGAATGGTGCTGGCGTCGGATGGAATGCTATATGGTGTGACTAAAAATGGTGGGGCTAATGGTGTTGGTACTTTGTTTCAGTTTGACCCGAATGCCCTTACTTTCACCAAAAAAGCTGACTTCGATGGGCTCAAAGGATCTAATCCCTCAGGAGATCTCATTCAGGCTGCGAATGGAAAATTGTATGGTTTGGCCAGCGCGGGCGGTTCTGGTAGCGGTACCCTATTTGAGTATGACATAGTAACAGGTCTGTTGACAAAAAAAGTCGACTTTAATAATGGCTCAAATAATGGGTCGTCTCCATATGGCAGTTTGACCCAAGCAACAAATGGAATGCTCTACGGATTTACCTCATCTGGAGGTAATAGTGGGGGAGGTATACTTTTTGTTTACAACCCCACCAAGAACATTCTTGTCGTTAAAGCTCACTTTGCAGATGCGGCGATGAGTTCTCCATATGGGGCCCTTACTGAGGTCTCACCTGGAGAATTTTATGGTACAGCAAGCGGTGGACAGGGCTCAATTTTCAAATATGATTCTCTTACTGGGGGGGGGACATTAACGAAACTATACGATCTGGGTGGCGCACTTGGAACGGCTCCACAAAATGTGAGACCCCTCCTGGTTCCGGCAAAGCAGTCGCAGACGATTACATTCAATGCCCTTTCTCCCAAACTGGTAACTGACCTTCCTTTTACCTTAGGAGCCACCGCGCCAGGTGGGACTGTTACGTATGTATCCAGTGATCCCACCATTGCAAGCGTATCAGGAAATACGGTTACCATTCATACCTATGGTACAGTGACTATAACTGCATCTCAATATGGTAACAGCACCTATTCCTATGCCCAGGACGTATCGCAGATTCTAACAATCAATAGGGCAGATCAAACCATTCCATTTGGCCCCCTCGCAAGTAAGACTTATGGTGATGCCCCGTTTGACCTTCCTGCAACAGCATCATCGGGTCTAACTGTTTCATATATAAGCAGTAATCCATTGGTGGCAACGATTGTTTCGAACCACGTTACAATTGTGGGAGCAGGCACAACCACAATAACGGCTTCTCAGCCTGGTAATGCTAGTTATAATCCTGCTCCGAATGTTCAGCAAACACTGGTAGTAAATCAGGCTTCCCAGACAATTTCATTTCTTGCACCGGGGACAACAACTTTTGGGTCGGGTCCAGTGACATTGATTGCGAGCGCTACATCTGGTCTTCCTGTGACTTTTACATCCTCCGATCCATCCGTGGCCACTATATCAGGGAATATTGTGACGGTTCTTCATGTTGGATCAGGAAGCGTTAACATCACTCCAAGTCAAGCTGGCAATAGCAATTATCTTCCTGTCACGGGTTCACCGTTGACATTATTCATAAATAAGGCTGACCAAACCATCTCATTCGGCCCGCCCACGGATGTGAAGACCTTTGGTGATCCTCCATATACACTTAGCGGTTCTGCAACGTCCGGACTGCCTTTGACTTATGCTCCATCCGATCCAACCATAATTAGCATTTCTGGAAATATTGTAACGATACTGAAGGCCGGTGTGGTTACCATCACCGCAACTCAGCCTGGAAATGGTGATTACAATGCTGCGACATCCGGATCGGATACATTTATCAATCAAACCCTCACCATCAATCAAGGCAGCCAGACTATCACATTCAATCCGCTCTCACCTGCCAATCTTGGCGACCCGCCAATTACA
>JBDHXU010000046.1:0-26541 GCA_039810905.1 Cyclobacteriaceae bacterium
GTCAATCGCACTTTTGATATCCCCATGGAAGCAAGCAGCGTCACCAGCCGCTCGATCTCTTCATAGGTCATCAGGTGTTTTTTTGGCAAATAGTGAATGCCCTCGGCCGGCATACAGTAAAAACAGCGCAGGTTACACCTGTCTGTAACCGCCAGACGGAGATAATTAATTGGGCGATTGTGGTTGTCAAACAGCATTTTTCTTCTTCAGTTACCGATATTCCCGGTCAAACATATCGGAATAGAATGATAAATATATCCAGAAACATACAAGATTCATATAAAGTGCCAAGCAGTAACCCTTGAGAAAAGCGCCTGAACGTCTCCCCTGCCCTCTTTGTTATATTTATACGACCTTTCAAGCTTCAGAATCATGCCCTCCACCTTTAATCCAATTGCCTTGCGGCATGATTTTCCGATTTTCAGACACCATCCTGACCTTAATTACCTCGACAATGCTGCCACGTCCCAAAGGCCAGAACAGGTATTGCGTGTGATTTCTGATTTTGACCAAAAGCAAAACGCCTCAGTCCATCGCGGCCTATACGAACTCTCCTCACAGGCCACCAACCGGTACGAGGCCGTAAGAAACAAAGTGGCAGACATGATTGGTGCGGAAAATGGTTCGACCATAGCCTTCACGAAGGGAACGACCGAGAGCATCAATATCGTGGCAAACAGTTTCCGGAAACGGTTACGGCAGGGCGACAATATTGTGATCTCCGGAATGGAGCATCATGCCAACCTCATCCCCTGGCAGATAATCTGCAGGGAGATGGGGGCGACTTTACGAGTCATTCCCGTGACCAAAGAGGGTGACCTTAGTCTTGACCGGCTTCAGACCCTACTGGATCAAAACACCAGGCTTCTTGCCATTTCACACGTGTCCAACGTACTGGGCACAATCAACCCCATAGAAGAAGTCATTCACCAGGCCCATCTTAAACAGATTCCTGTTCTGGTGGATGCTGCGCAAAGCGCCGGGCACCTCACTGTGGATGTAAAGAAGTGGGAAGTTGATTTTCTTGCTTTTTCTGGGCACAAGATGTTTGGGCCTTTCGGAACCGGTGTGCTGTATGCGGCTCCTAGTTGGTCCTCCAGTCTCCTGCCTCTAAATTTTGGCGGAGGCAGCATACGACATGTTGACTTTGACCAGACAGAATTTTTGGAGTATCCGAAAAACCTGGAAGCGGGAACAGCAAATGTGAGCGGGGTGATAGGCCTAGGGGCGGCAGTGGACTATATCCGCAGAGTTGATACCGAATCAGCCATTCATCATGAGCACTTCCTTGCCGCCACTTTTAGGGAGAAGGCTCTTCAGGCCGGGTTCATTCGGCTCATGGGAAATCCCAGGCGGCATGCAGGCATCGTGGCATTCAACGTTGATGCTGTGCATCCCCATGATGTGGCCAGTTATCTGGCCAGCCGCAGCATTGCAGTTCGTGCCGGTCACCATTGCGCAGAACCACTTCTCCGATACATGAATGAGGCTGCTTCCGTAAGGGTCTCCTTCTCTATCTACAACACTCCGGAAGAAGTTGATAGAACCATCGAGGCTCTTAAGGAAGTAAAAAAATTCTGGTCATGAGTGAATTGAACAAGTTGTACTCTCAGGCGATCAGGGCCCACAACGCCTCACCCTACCATTTTGAACAGAGGAAGGATTTGGCCGTCACTCTGCGCGCCTACAACCCAATCTGCGGCGACCGGTTTGATCTTTTTGTCGAAGCAGATGCAAGTGCAATAAAGACAATCTATTTCCATGGATTTGGTTGCGCAATTTCCAAAGCTTCTGCATCAGTGATGGCCAAAAGTCTTACCGGGAGGGCACGCCCTGAAGCACTGAGATTGTGCAATAACTTTCTCGCCTCACTTGATTCTGATGGCGACGAAACCCTAGCTTTACCTGAAGAATGGAAAGCCTTTCAGGCAGTGCGTGAGTTTCCTGAGCGGCGAGACTGTGCGACGCTGGCTTGGACTGAAATGAAAAAATATCTCGAATCGAACCCTTCCTGAAGTGAAAATAAAGATTGTTGCTTTCGGTATCGCCAAGGATATTCTCCACCAAAAGGGAATGACCATTGATATGGCTGAGGCCAGGACCCTGGGAGCATTGCGGGAATTGCTCTACAACCAATTTCCGGAATTTGAAAAACTTAAATCCCTCAAATTTGCCGTGGGTGATGAATATCGCACGGACGACTTTCACCTCCGGGAAGGAGATGAAATAGCCATAATTCCACCCGTTAGCGGCGGATAACCCTCGCTGTCCAGAAAGCGGAACCCCAAAATCGCACAGGCCAACAATTCTTATCCTGCCGTTCAAGGATTTTCTTCAGCTCCTCATCGTCGGGTGGGTGGAATTCATTACATTCGGTTATTACCGAATCCCCACTTTCAACTTTAACTGACTATTTATGAAGATCAATGTGAAGGTCAACGGGACTGCTTACAGTCACGATGTTGAACCCCGGACGCTGCTCGTTCATTATTTGCGAGACACGTTACGTCTCACAGGCACACACGTAGGTTGCGATACCAGCGGGTGCGGCGCATGCACCATTCACCTCGATGGAAAGGCGGTCAAGAGTTGTACCCTGCTCGCGGTTCAGGCGGATGGCTGTGAAGTCACGACCATTGAAGGCCTTGCCACCAATGGCAATCTTCACCCCTTGCAGGAAGGGTTTCATCAGGAACATGGATTGCAATGCGGCTTCTGTACCCCAGGCATGATCATGACGGCTGCCGACCTGCTGAAGCACAATCCCAAACCCTCTGAGGCAGAGATTCGTCATGCACTCGAAGGCAACATCTGCCGCTGCACTGGCTATCATAACATAGTGAAGTCTATTCAGTACGCATCCGAAAAAATGTAATCCCGAACACCATGACTGCTACTAAATATATCGGTAAATCCATCAAACGCGTCGAGGACAAACGCTTCATCACCGGGAAAGCCAACTACACCGACGACATTGTTCTTCCTGGAATGACTTACGGTGCCTTTGTGAGGAGCCCTTACGCCAACGCCAAAGTGAAGAAAGTTGATATCTCCAAAGCCAAGGCTATGCCCGGCGTGGTAGCTATTTACACAGGCGCCGATGTGGCCGCTGTAAATGGCGTCCCATGCGGTTGGCAGGTGAATTTCAAGAACGGAGCCACAATGAAAGAGCCCAAGCACCCGCTGCTGGTGGCAGATCGTACCAGGCACGTTGGTGATCCGGTGGCATTCGTCATTGCAGAATCCAGAGCAGAGGCCAAAGATGCAGTAGAAGCTGTGGCCGTTGACTATGAAAAATTGTCGTGCGTGACCGATCCGGCTGAAGCTGTCAAACCAGGAGCACCTTTGGTGCACGATGACGTACCAAACAACATTTGCTTTGATTGGGAATTAGGAAATCCGAAATCAGAAGTGGATGCCGCAATGTCCAAGGCCAGCCACATTACTACCCTTGAGTTTACAAACCAGAGGCTGGTACCCAATGCCATGGAGCCTCGCAGTTACATCGGCTCCTATGATCCCATCAATGATAAATACACGCTTTACACCAGCACGCAAAATCCACATCTAATCCGCTTGCTGATGTGCGCCTTTGTGCTTGGACTGCCAGAACACAAAGTCCGGGTAGTTGGACCTGACGTCGGAGGCGGATTCGGAAGCAAGATTTATCATTATACTGAAGAAGCCCTGGTTACGTGGTGCTCTAATAAGATCGGAAGGCCTATCAAGTGGACCGCCGAACGTACTGAAAGCTTCCTCCTGGACGCACACGGTCGTGATCATCGCACCAAGGCTGAGATGGGATTTGACAAGGATGGAAAGATTGTTGCGTTGAGAGTAAAAACACATGCCAACCTTGGCGCCTACCTCTCCACGTTCGCATCCTGTGTTCCCACCTACCTGCACGGCACACTGTTGCAGGGATTGTACACCACACCAAAAATCAATGTCGATGTTACCGGGGTGTTCACGCATACCAACGCAGTTGATGCTTACCGGGGAGCAGGACGTCCGGAAGCTACCTACATCCTGGAACGCCTGCTCGATCTCGGTGCACTTGAAATGGGAAAGGACCCGGCCGAGCTACGACAGCTTAATTTCATCCCTCCTTTTGACGGCGTAAAACAGCCAGGATATCAAACACAAGTTGCACTGCAGTATGACAGCGGCAACTATGAAGGTGTATTGAAGAAGGGGCTGGAAGCATTTAATTACAAGGACTTCAGGAAGCGACAGAAGGAAGCTGCAAAATCTGGAAAGATCCTGGGCGTGGGAATTTCAACCTATATCGAAGCATGCGGTATTGCACCGTCAGCAGTGGTGGGTTCGCTGGGAGCACGTGCAGGATTATATGAAGTCGGGCAAGTCCGCGTGCAGCCCACAGGTAAAGTGAGTGTGTACACTGGCTCCCATTCCCATGGTCAGGGGCACGAGACAACTTTTTCACAATTGGTTGCTGACCGGCTGGGCATCGCGATGGAAGATGTTGAGATCATCCACGGAGATAGCGAGAGCGTTGCATTCGGCATGGGAACATACGGGTCCAGAAGCCTCGCTGTAGGAGGTTCGGCGATTGTGAAGAGCATTGATAAGATCATTGAGAAAGGAAAGAAGATTGCCGCTCACAAGCTTGAAGCCAGTGCAGATGATATTGATTTCGCTGACGGCCGCTTCACCATAAAGGGCACCAGCAAGTCATTGGGCTTCGGTGACATCGCTCTCACCGCTTATGTACCCCACGTCTACCCCAAAGACCTGGAGCCGGGGCTCGACTTTTCAAGTTTCTATGATCCGGCGAACTTCACTTACCCATTTGGCTGTCATATCGCCGAGGTAGAAATCGATAAGGAAACCGGTAAGGTGACGCTGACGCGGTTTGTTGCCGTGGATGATGTTGGGACAGTGATTAATCCCATGATTGTGGAAGGTCAGATTCATGGCGGCGTAGCGCAGGGAGTAGGTCAAGCTCTGTTTGAGGGAACGATCTACGATGACGAAGGCAACCTGACCAACCCATCCTTCATGGATTATTGCATGCCGCGGGCGGACGACCTTCCCATGTTTGAAACCGGCAGCCAGGTGACCCCCTGCCCTCACAATCCGATTGGCGCAAAGGGTGCTGGCGAGGCAGGGTGCATTGGTTCTACGCCGGCAGTTGTTAATGCGGTCATTGATGCCTTGTGGAGTGCAGGGAAGAAGGTCAAGGATATCCATATGCCTTTGACTCCAGAGCGCGTATGGTCGGCACTTCAGTAATTGTCAATCATCAATTAATAATCAGAAACCAATATGATCCCAAGTTCATTCACATATCAAAAGGTCAAATCAGTTGAGGAAGCCATTGCTGCACTGAAAGACAGCGACAGCAAGATCCTCGCCGGTGGCCACAGTCTCATCCCTACCATGAAACTGAGATTGAATTCACCGTCCAAACTGATAGATATTGGCGGCATCAGCACGCTGAAGGGCATAAAAGAATCCGGCAATGAAATTGTTATTGGAGCAGCCACCACTCATGCAGAGATTTCCTCCAGCAAGGTCATCCAGAGTAAACTGAATCTCTTTGCCCAAACCGCATCTGCGATTGGAGATATCCAGGTGCGCAACCGGGGCACCATAGGCGGCAGCCTTGCGCATGCCGACCCGGCGGCCGACTGGCCTGCAGCGGTTCTGGCTGCCGATGCCACCATCGCCGTTCAGGGTTCAAAGGGTTCGAGGAAGATCAAAGCAAGCGAGTTCTTCCAGGGACTATTCACAACTGCCTTACAGGAAGGAGAAGTTATTACGGCCGTCCATGTGCCTATCCTCTCAGGTAAATCTGTCTACATGAAATTTCCGCAGCCTGCCTCCCGATACGCCATCGTTGGTTGCGCGGTGGTGAAGCATGCCGATGGCAAAATTAGCATCGCCTTTACGGGTGTTTCGTCAAATGCTTTCCGCGACGGGGCGGCTGAAAAGGCAATCTCGGGAAAGAAGATCGATGCCGGCAGCGCGGAGGCTGCCTCAAAAGTTGCGGCAGAAGGTGTGCATATTATGAGCGATCACTACGCATCGGAAAAATACAGGAAACACCTGGCAAAGGTCTATCTGAAGCGTGCGTTGCTTGCCGTTGCTTAATCCTGCTGTCATTTATAGTTCAAGGGCACCAAGGAAAGGTGCCCTTTCCATTGGAATCCCGCTAGTTCACCGGAAATTCAAATTGTGCCGAATATGAGAAGTCTCGCCATAGCTGTACTTGTTCTGTTGATTGCATCAGCCTGTGAACAGACAAAAAATAAAAGTGTTGAGAGTAAAATAGACAGTCTCTTCCATGAGTGGGACAACCGCACGTCTCCGGGCGCTGCAGTCGCGGTGGTGAAAGATGGAAATGTTGTTTTTAAAAAAGGTTACGGCATGTCGAACATGGAATATGATGTGCCCATTACGCCTTCTTCTATTTTTCATATTGCGTCGGAGTCCAAGCAGTACGTCGCCTACTGCATCGTGTTGCTGGCCAGAGAAGGAAAACTTGACCTCGATGACGAAGTCCGAAAATACCTGCCCTACGTTCCCGATTTTGGAAAGAAGATTACAATCCGGCAGTTGATTTACCACACCAGTGGACTCCGCGACCAATGGCAATTGCTCGCCATTGGGGGTCAGGCCCTGGAAGACGTGATCACTCAGCAGCACATCATTAAGCTGGTCGAAAAACAAAAAGAACTCAACTTCGAACCAGGCAGCCGTATGCTTTACTGCAATACAGGGTACACCTTGCTGGCGGAGATCGTCCGTAAGGTCAGCGGCAAGTCCCTGAGAGTATTTACCGATGAAAGGATATTCAAGCCATTAGGGATGACCCATACTCATTTTCATGACGACAATACTGAAATCGACAAAAACAGAACCTACTCTTATGATAAGACGGACAGCGGGAAGTTCATCAACAGTCCTTTGAACTATGCCACGGTGGGCGCCACGAGTCTCTTCACCACGGTGGAGGATGAAATCAAATGGTTGCTCAATTATGAAACAGGAACGGTTGGAGGTATGGACGCCGTCAATCAGATGTATCAGCAGTGCGTGCTGAATAATGGCAGGAAACTTCGTTATGCTTTTGGCATTGCCGTAGACAGCGCTAAAGGATACCTCCGTGTCGGTCATGGTGGTGCAGATGCGGGCTACAGGACTTATGCCGTCAGGTTTCCAGAGGAGCGATTGGGGATAGTTGTTTTCAGTAACCTGGGGAATTTTAACCCGACTGACCTCGCCATGAAGGTCGCCGCTTTTTATTTGCCTGAAAGGAAGGACGCAGCCACGCCAAAATCCTCGTACAAAATCGACAGTGCATTGTTGCCATTATTCGCAGGTAAATATACTTCTGATGAAGAGGGGCCTTTGGAACTCATTGACAGTGGGCGCCTGTATTTGAAGGTTAATCGTCAGTTCTATGAAATGGATCCCTTGTCCGATTCGAGTTTCAGTTTGTTAAACGGAAGGCTCAAGTACACCTTTGAATCCCGGCCCAAGGCGCCGGCAAAACGATTCGTGGTCGAGACCCCGACGGAACAAGTCACATTCTACAGGATCGGAGAAATCCAATTAACTGACATTCAGAAGATCGCCTACACGGGGACGTATGAAAGTGATGAATTGGAGGCCAAGTATCATATCGCTTTGGAAAACGGAAAACTAGTTTTGCGTCATCGCAAATACCCGGATACGGGACTAGCGCCCATTACAGACTCTCAATTTAGCACTGGCCATTGGTGGATGTCCAATCTGCTGTTTATGCGCAATAAGAATGGGGAAATAATCGGTTTTGAGGTTAATTCAGACCGGGTGCTTCACCTCAAGTTCAAGAAGATAGAGTAGAGGCGATAGCAGTTGCGGATTAATATCAAATACCGAATCTTTCCCTGAATGCAGAAGTGATGATGTTATATCCCTTTTGCAGCTCCTTTTTCTCAGCCCCGATTCCTATACGGAAGTGATGGTCCATGCCATAAACATCGCCTGGCACAATGAAGACGCCCTTCTCAAGCCTGAGCCAGTCAGACAAAGCTGTAGAATTGATAGGGAAACTATACTTCATAAATACCATGCCTCCGGCCATCGGTGGTTGAAATGAAATCATGTCACTGTACTGACTTGCCCACTCGCGGGTAACCTGAAGATTTTCATTTAGCATTTTGATGTTCCGGTCGAGAACCTTCCTGCGCGTTTGGGGCTGTAGCACAATTTCTGCAATTCGGTCACTCAGGATACCAACTGTGATAGAGGTATAGTCGTGATATGCCCACGTATCCGCAATAGTATTTGCAGGTCCAACCAGCCAGCCAACTCTCAGCCCTGGCAATGCATAGGCCTTTGACAATCCGCCATTGACCATCACTTTGTCATACATGCCGATGAAACTGGCTTTTTCAATTCCGTCGAGGTCTGCCCCGCGATACACTTCATCAACAAAAATCCAGCTGTCATATTTGCGTGCAATATCAACGATGGCGCTCATCTCATCCGGCGTCAGTACATAACCGGTAGGGTTGTTTGGATTGCAGACAGCAATCATTTTGGTTTTGGAGGTCATCAGAGACTCGAGTTCATTAAGATCAGGCTCCCAGCCATTCTCCTCACGCAAGTGAAAACGTTTAGGCGTGCATCCCATCTCCTCGATGACGCCCCACATCTGCATGTAATTAGGGACCATCATCACGACTTCATCTCCCTTGTCAAGCAGTGTATGGCATGCTACAAAGTTTGCTTCTCCTGATCCATTGGTCACCATTACATTGTCCTCGTTGCAATCAGCATACATATTTGCAACAGCCTTTCGAAGCGGAATGGATCCGTTTGTTTGCCCATAGCCGATAACGGTGTTGAGCAACGTATCTATTTGTTCTCTCGACAGAAGTTCGTTCAAGGTGTACGGATGGAAACCGCTTTCTGTAAGATTAAGCGGTACCGTATTTTCATAAAGGGACTGAAGGCGTTCCAGTTCAAACGTTCGGATGTTCATAATGATGGTTTATTCAATTGAACTCATTCTTTTTCTTAACCACGCTTCCCATTATGGCTAGTGCAATCTCCTTTGCACCCTGCGCATTGATGTCTATCCCGATGGGAGACTCGATCCTCGCAATTTCCGCCTCGGAGAAGCCGGCCTCTTTCAGGCGGTTCATTCTTTTCTCATGGGTTTTGCGACTGCCCAGGGCACCGATATAAGCCAACGGCTTCTTGAGAAGTATTTGCAGTGCATTGTCGTCAATCTTGGGGTCATGGGACAAAATAACCGCATAAGTGAAGTTATCCAGGGGATAATCATTCAGCACCTCGGAAGGGTAATTGACGTGGATCCTGTCGGGTGGTACGGCAAATCTGGTCTTGTCGGCAAATGCCCCCCTTGGGTCTATGACGATGGACTCAAATTCATGCCATTTCGCAAGCTGGACAAGATCAGCCGTAATATGTGCCGCACCTATAATCAGCATCTGGCTGCGTCGGGGAAAAACCTGCAGGAAGTATTGTACACCACTGGATTCTATGGTCTCGTGTGCGCGACGCGACAGAGCTTCTGCTGCCCTCACCTCAACATCAGCCGGCAGTGAAGCACCGTGCCATTTGCCCTCCGTGGTCAGAAATGAATTCTCTGTTGTCCCATCTTTCAAGGCTGTGACCATCACGCCGCTTCTATCTTCCTTCAGCGAAGCGAGCATCTGTTTTACTGCAGCTTCGTCCCCATCAAAATACTGCAGGTACACCTGCACTTTACCTCCACAGGTAAGTCCAACACTCCATGCCTCATCATCCGTTACTCCATACGAAAGCTTTTTTCCGGTTTTGCTTGCGATGACTCCCTTTGCCTCTTTCACCACATGACCCTCGACGCAGCCGCCACTAACCGATCCGGCCATCTCACCGTCTGCATTAATGATAAGTGCCGATCCAATGGGGCGGGGTGAAGAGCCCCAGGTTTGAATTACTCTCGCAATAGCGAAGGGTTTTCTGGCGGAAAGCCATGAAGTGATTTCAGGAAGGAGATCTTTCATAATTGCAAGTCCGATTAATGGGTTGGGAAGTGCCGGGTAATTTATACACTTTGAAATTCAAAATATCTCCTAATTTTACTACATGCTTGAAGGAAATGCATCTTGTGCATGTCCGGCACCTTACAAAGGTGGCAGTAAAAAAACTCAATATCCACTGTTGAGTACAATGCTCATTGCCTTACTGCCCAAATGCCCTTTCTGCATAACGGCATTTACCAGCGCTGTCACGGTCTGCAGCACCAAACCCATGCTGGAGTTTACACCGCAGTGGACTTCCTGGATTTCCATTGTTCTGGGAGCAATTACACTGGGTGCAGTAGCACTGAATTTTAAAGGCCGAAAGACCATGATCGCCTGCCTTGTCATCATTGCCGGCATTCTCCTAATCGCTCGGAGCGAACTTGTAACCGGGCAAATCGACACTTATTACTCTGGAGCTTTCCTGCTTCTTACCGGAGGCCGGATCAACGTGAACTTTTCATGGTTTCTGCGCCTTCTCTTCAAAAGATCTGCACCGCAGATTTCAAATGGCTAAAGTCAGGTTTACCTCTGCGCTCACTCGTTTCTTCCCCGACCTCGCTGAAATGGATATCCAGGCAACAACGGTCAGGGAGGCGCTTTTGAATATCGAAAAGAAACATCCCGGAATTTTAAGCTACCTTGTTGAAGACAACGGTCAGTTGCGCCGACACGTCAACATCTTCCGTGGTGAGGACCTCATCCGTGACCGTCAGGCGCTCACAGATACGATAGAACCGAACGATGAAATTCTCATCTTTCAAGCCTTGAGCGGGGGCTGATATGAATAGTATTTTGCTTGTAGGCACCACCAAAGGCCTTGTAGTTTACCAAGTCGAAAAGAATGAATGGGCTGTCCTTGCTGTCCATTTTGAAGGACTGCCTGTATCAATGGTTTATGTTGATGAACGTAACCAAACCTGGTGGGTAGGTGTTTCGCACCGGCACTGGGGGGAGAAACTTCACTATTCCAAGGACGAGGGTTCTACCTGGCACGAGGCAGCAATCCCATCCTACAAAGGTTACGACTATAAACCAGGCAAGCCCGCGACGTTGAAAAAGATCTGGGTCATTGCTCATGCAGGATTTGATCGCCTTGGTGAACTATGGGCCGGAACGGAGCCAGGCGGCCTTTTTCACTCCCGCGATGAGGGAAAAAGCTGGCAGATCGTTGAAACTTTGTGGAATCATCCCAGCCGAACAAATGAGAATCAGTGGTTCGGAGCCGGGAAGGACTACCCATTTATACATTCAATCGTAGTGGATCCCACAGATAGTAATCATGTCTACATCGGAATTAGCTGTGCAGGAATATTTGAAACAACGGACGGCGGCAAATCCTGGCAACCCCGAAACAAAGGACTCAAAGCTGCCTACCTCCCCAACCCTACTGCAGACATAGGTCATGACCCGCACCGCGTTCTTATGTGCAGGAGCAATCCGAGGGTAATCTGGCAGCAGAATCATTGTGGCATATTCAGGACCACAGATGGAGGAGCGAACTGGGAGGACGTCAGTGGTGCTGATGGATTTCCATGCTACGGATTCGCACTTGCCATCGACGACACTAATCCCAATATTGCGTGGGTCGTACCTGCTCAAAGTGATGAGAATAGAATTCCGGTTAGGCTGAAACTCGTCGCGTGCAGAACTGAGAACGGCGGAAAGTCCTGGAGTTCTATAGACAAAGGGTTTCCCGAAACTCTGACATTTGATCTGGTTTTGCGGCATGGACTCGTCCAAAAGGACGGTGTTCTGGCATTTGGCACCACAAACGGCAATCTCTACTTATCGCAGGACCGGGGCAGTTCATGGCTGCCCATGGCACAAAACCTCGCTGCTGTGAACGCACTTGCGTTCACATAGGCTGCCATTGAAAAAAATTTCCCTGCACAAAATCTGAATCCTCTTTTTTGTCAATAGGTTTTTAGGTAGCTTGGATTACACCCCCAAAAGTTTCTGGATATAATTCTTTGTTGATGGCAGTGCAATCAGCTGGTTTTACAGTCTCCGGAGAATCAGGACTAGTATGTACCAGAAACAATAAACAAGAACCTTAAACTAAAATAAATCATGATCCCTGCACCGTTTGACTATTCGTCACCAACTTCGATTCAGGAGGCGCTAAACCTCCTGAAGAAGCACGGGGACGACGCCAAAATTTTGGCAGGCGGCCACAGCCTTATTCCCATGATGAAGCTGAGGCTTGCGACACCTGCCCACCTGATTGACATCAACTCGATTCCAGGACTCTCGTATATCAAGGAGGAAGGTGGCTTCCTTAAGATTGGAGCCCTGACGCGCGAGGTGATGCTGGAAGAATCTGACATCATCAAGGCTAAATATCCCATCTTTACTGATGCCTCAAAGCTGATTGCAGATCCTCAAGTGCGGAATATGGGAACAATCGGAGGAAACATCGCGCACGGTGATGCTGCCAACGACCATCCTGCCGTCATGATCGCCCTGCGTGCACAAGTAGTAATCACAGGATTGCAGGGCACACGCACCGTACCCATAGACGAATTCTTTCATGGATTCTATTCTACTGCAGTACAGGCTGGCGAGATTCTCACGGAAATCCAGGTGCCCATACCTCCCAAGGGAACAGGGAGCGCCTATCACAAACTCGAGCGCAAGGTCGGAGACTATGCGACAGCAGGTGTAGCCGTACAAGTTACCATGGATGGTTCAGGCAAGTGCAACGCCGCCGGAATCGGTCTGACCAATGTCAATGCAACCCCCATGCGCGCGAAGAGAAGTGAAGATGCGCTCATTGGAAAAAAGATTGACGACAATGTTATCAACCAGGCAGCGCACTTTGCTGCTCTTGACTGTAATCCAAGCAAAGACCTCCGCGGCGATGAGGACTTTAAGCGGGCAATGATACAGACCTTGACCAAGAGAATGATTCAAAAGGCCTTAAGCCGGGCCAAATAATTCAAAACAGGAAACCATGGAAAAAGAAATAACAGTAACAATTAACGGAACTGCGCACACCGTCAAGGTAGAGCCCAGGCTCCTACTGGTCCACCTTATCCGGGAAAACCTCAACATGACAGGTACCCACATTGGATGCGACACTTCCAACTGCGGCGCATGCACGGTCCTTATGGATGGAAAAGCCGTGAAATCATGCACTATATTGGCCGTTCAGGCCAACGGCAAATCCATCACCACTGTTGAAGGTCTTGCCACGGCTGAAGGATTGCATCCCATTCAGGAGGGATTCAAAGAAAATCATGCCTTACACTGCGGCTTCTGTACGCCAGGCATGATGCTCAGAGCCGTCGAATTGCTGAAGCATAATCCAAATCCGACAGAAGAAGAAATCAGGTGGGGTATTTCAGGGAACCTCTGCCGCTGCACAGGCTATAACAATATTGTGAAGGCCATCCAGTATGCCGGAGCCAAGATGAGAGGCGATAAACTGCCTTCCACTGAACCTCAATTTGTTTAATCAACCACGCAAAAGAGAAGAACATGATACAGTGCAAAACATCGAAGGAAATAGGCGGAATGGGTCACTCCCTGAAACGCAAGGAAGACGCACGGTTCATCCAGGGCAAAGGCCATTACGTGGATGACATCAAACTTGACGGCATGCTCTATATGGACATTGTAAGAAGTCCGTACGCATACGCAAAAATCAAGAAGATAAATATTGAAAAGGCACTCAAGGTGCCAGGTGTTGCGGCAGTAGTAACCGGCCGCGACCTTGAGAAATACAAACTTCACTGGATGCCTACGCTTATGGGTGACACCCAAATGGTTCTCCCAACTGACACGGTGATGTACCAGTCACAGGAAGTCGCAGCGGTTATCGCAACCAGTCGCTATGCAGCCGCCGACGGAGTGGATGCCGTTGAGGTGGAATATGAGGTGATGAAGCCCGTGACCGATCCATTCAAGGCACTGGAAAAAGATGCTCCAGTGCTGCGCACGGACAAGCCCGGCAAGAAAGACAATCACATCTGGCATTGGGAAGTAGGTGACAAGGCTAAGACAGAAGCACTCTTCAAGAAAGCTGAAGTAGTTGTGAAGGAGAATATCTATCTGCCCCGTATTCACGTGGCTTCCATTGAGACCTGCGGATGTGTGGCAGACTATGATAAAGTCAACAATCACCTGACCATGTACATGACCACCCAGGCGCCACATGCCATCAGGACGGTCATAGCGCTGGTGGCGGGACACGTGGGACTGACGGAAGAGAAGATCAGGGTTATTTCTCCTGACATTGGTGGCGGCTTCGGCGGGAAAGTTCCGGTATACCCAGGCTACGTCATTGCCATCGCAGTTTCATTTCTGGTAGGCAAGCCTGTCAAGTGGATCGAGGATCGCTCCGAGAATCTTCAGGCTGACTCCTTTGCCAGGGATTACCATATCACGGCAGAATTGGCCGGCACAAAGTCGGGTAAGATCCAGGGTGTGCGCTTCAAAGTTGTGGCTGACCATGGCTATTCTGACTCGCAAGCGGCACCGACCAAGTTCCCGGCTGGGCTGTTCTCCATTGGAACAGGATCATACGATTATGACACGGCATTCATGGAGGCAGATGCCGTTTACACCAACAAACCGCCCGGTGGTGTGGCTTACCGCTGTTCTTTCCGGGTTACCGAAGCAGTTCATGCCATTGAAAGGATCACTGACAAGTTTGCAATGGAAGTCAAAATGGATCCGGCACAGTTAAGGATGAACAACTTCATCAAGAAGGAACAGTTTCCCTGGAAGTCCCCCACCGGTTGGACCTATGACAGCGGCGACTACCATGCTGCATTGAAGAAAGCAATGGATGCGGTGGGCTATGACGCCCTTCGCAAGGAACAGGCCGAAAGGAGGAAGAAAGGCGAACTCATGGGGATCGGCATCAGCAGTTTCACTGAGATCGTGGGTGCAGGACCTTCCAAGGACTTTGATATTCTTGGGATCAAGATGTTTGACAGTGCTGAAATCAGGGTTCACCCTACCGGTAAGGCTATTGCACGCTTCGGCACCAAATCACAGGGCCAGGGTCACGAAACAACATATGCCCAGATTATCGCAGAAGAGCTAGGCATTCCTGCGGAAAACATCGCCGTTGAAGAAGGCGATACAGACACAGCACCTTACGGACTAGGCACATACGCCAGTCGGAGTACACCTACCGCCGGTGCCGCTGCAGCAGTAGCCGCGCGGAAACTCCGTGACAAGGCGCGCAAGATAGCGGCCTACCTTCTCGAGGTAAGCGAGGCTGACCTGGAATGGGAGCCCGGCAAATTCTTTGTGAAAGGTGCACCTCAAAAGAGCAAGACGATTCAGGAAATTGTCTTTGCTGCGTACACCAATCACCCGCAAGGTATGGAAGCAGGCTTTGAAGCCACCCATTACTATGATCCGCCAAATCTTACCTTCCCCTTTGGATCCTATATCTGTGTGGTGGATATCGACAAGGAGACTTATGAAATCAAGGTGAGAAGATTCGTCGCGATCGACGATTGCGGAAACATCATCAACCCGATGATCGTGCAGGGACAGGTTCACGGAGGTCTGACGCAGGGCATCGCTCCCGCCATGTATGAGGAATTCATCTACGACGAGGACGGAAACATCCTGAATGGAACCTTCATGGATTACCTCGTACCCACAGCGGTTGAGTCACCCCATTGGGAAACCGGGCATACTATAACACCTTCACCTCACCATCCTATCGGTGCAAAAGGTGTTGGTGAATCACCGACCGTGGGCGCGCCGCCTGCAATTGCCAACGCTATTGTGGATGCGCTTACTCCGCTGGGCATTACGCATTTGGACATTCCCATAACTCCTTATAAAATATGGAAGGCTCTGAAAGAAAAGGGAGTAGTGAAACCCGTTGCGTAGTTAAGTTGTTATAGAAACAGTCGGAATAAGGTGGCCCTGTTGCCACCTTATTCCTTTATTTGAAGAAAACTGTAAACCATGAAAACCACTATTGAGAAGGAGTTTCAACTGGAACAGCCTGTTGCCAAAGTGTGGGCATATCTGAGTGACCCCACAAAAATTGTTACCTGCGTTCCAGGGGCTTCCCTCACCGAGAAAGTCGATGACCGCAACTACAAAGGTCAGGTGACTACAACCTTTGGACCGGTGAAGGCCCAGTACAACGGTGAGATTAACATTTCCGAGCTCGATGAAGCCCAGCACCGCATGGCGCTTGTTGGAAAAGGGCTGGATGCCAAGGGAAAAGGCAGCGCAGAAATGACCATGAATGGACAACTTACACCATCAGGCAATGGGACCACCGTCAAGTTTGTTATGGATATATCGATATCCGGGATGCTGGCCCAGTTCGGGTCACGCCTGATAAAAGATGTTTCAGATCAGCTACTCAACCAATTTGTAAACAACTTTAAAGACAGACTCAGCGGAAAAGAGGTGGACAACACGATGAAGGCCTCCTCTATGATGGGCACTGTGTTGAAAAGTACCATTGGAGGTATCTTCGGTGGAGAAAAGGAAAAGGAATGATCCCGGAAATCTCCAGGCTATCCGAGTCATTTGACCGGCTAGGTTATGTGGTAGACGATGAATTGGCGACCGTCCTTTATCTGATGATGCAGTTGAAGAAGCCCCTCCTTCTTGAAGGGCATCCCGGCGTCGGAAAGACTGAAGTCGCCAATATTTTAGCATCCCATTTGAAGACTGAGTTGATCCGATTGCAGTGTTACGAGGGCCTTGATGTTCATTCGGCCGTCTATGAGTGGAATTATCAGAAACAGCTGCTTTCCATCAAGATCCAGGAAAGCAATCAGAAATCCGATCTGGAAAAAGAGAAACACATTTTCGGAAAAGATTTTCTCATGCCCCGGCCTTTGCTCAAAGCTATCCTCAGCCAGGACCAGTCTCCTGTTCTTCTAATTGACGAAATCGACCGCGCTGACGAGGAGTTTGAGGCCTTCCTGCTTGAACTTCTTTCCGCATTCCAGATCAGCATCCCTGAATTCGGGACGATCAAGGCTGCCCATGTTCCCTGGGTGATCCTAACCTCCAACCGTACCCGTGAACTGAGCGACGCCCTCAGGCGCAGGTGCCTTTATCACTGGGTTAACTATCCCACCATCGAGAAAGAATATCAGATTGTGATGAAGAAGTTGCCGGGGATTGAACAGCAGCTGGCAGGGCAGATTGTGGAACTGGTAAACAAACTGCGCACAAGAGAACTGGAAAAATCTCCCGGGATTTCCGAGACGCTCGACTGGGCCATGAGTCTGCAAGCGTTGGGAAAAAGGAAATTGGAAGAGGCGGCTTTTGCAGAAACCATTGGTGCGGTCCTCAAATCACATCACGATATTGAAAGAATGAAAGCCGGGGGACTGGCACAGTTGCTTTCCGAAATTCACCAGTAGTTCAATGCAAGGCGGTTTTCGCAGTCACGACACCCTTACCGAATCCATTCTTGGTTTTGCAGAATACCTGCGTTCCCGTGATTTCAACATAGGAATTCGTGAAGTCCATGAAGCCCTGACCGCTGCCTCTTTGGGAGTCATCGCTGACAAGCGTTCTTTTGCTTTCAGTCTAAAGACCATTTTCTGCAGCAGTGCCGAAGATGCCTTACGGTTTGATTTATACTTTGAACAGTATTGGGAAACCCTCGCTGAGCAACTTAAGGGCGCGCTTGACATCAAAAGCCGGCTAGCACCCCAAAAGAAAGAGGTCAGGTCCGCAGTGTTTATGGGAAAAGGGCATGCCAACGAAAAAGAGAAAGAGCAAGAGGATACGAAGAATGTCACCGGTGCCAATGCAGTCGAAAAACTCCGTCAGACTGACTTTTCCATGGTCTCCAGCATCGACAGCTCTCATCTTGAGAAGCTGGCGATGGACTTGTGGAAACAAATGGGGAAGCGCTTGAAAAGAAAACTTCGCCTGTCCGTCACCAAAGGCACCCTGGACATCCGTCAGACTATCCGCAGCAGCATCTCCAGCGGAGGTTCCATGCTTGACCTGCGCTATAAGGACAAGAAACCGGAAAAGTACCGGCTGGTCATATTGCTGGATGTAAGCGGATCGATGGACAAGTACAGTTTCTATCTTCTGAGGTTTATCATGGCCTTGCGGGAACATTTCCGGAACATTGAAGCTTTTATATTCAGTACGCAGTTAGTCAGGATTACGGATTTTCTCCGGATCAAGAATCTGGACAGTGTCCTATCCTATCTTTCTCAAGGCACCCAGACATGGTCCAGCGGCACCAAGATCGGAGAGTCGATGAAAGCATTTAACGCTGCTTATTCCAAGCGGGTGTTGAACGGCAAAACGTTGACCCTGATCCTGAGTGACGGCCTTGATACAGGTGAACCTGAACTATTAGCTGCCGAAATGGGAAGAATCAAACGAAGAACGCGAAGGCTGATCTGGCTAAACCCGCTTAAGGGTTCGGAAGGCTATCAGCCACTCGCAAGAGGCATGGCGGCGGCCCTCCCTGCGATTGATGTTTTCAGTTCCGCCCATAGCCTGGAAAGCATACTTGAACTAGAAAGATACCTGGCAGATGTCTGACGAATTCATAGAAACCTACAACGCCCTTTCACAGGAAAGGGTGCCATTTGCAACCGCCATTGTGGTCAATCGTGTGGTCCCATCCAGTGGCAAACCAGGGGACAGGGCTATCATTATGAGGGATGGAACAATGAAGGGCTGGATTGGCGGCGGATGTACCCGCGGCATTGTGTTGAAGGAGGCATTGTTGGCCATTCAACAAGGCAAGCCGAGGCTGGTGAGCATCACCCCAGACGCAGACAAAGCCGTCGCGAAAGGCGTGATTTCTTATAACATGACCTGCCAAAGCGGAGGATCCGTCTCAGTTTACATTGAACCAGTGCTTCCGAAGCCTCATGTTCTGGTAATAGGTCGTTCCCATATCGGAATGGCGCTCGCGAGACTCGCGAAAGCGACCGGTTATCGGGTCACTGCCGTGGCGGAGGGAGCCGACAAGGAAGCCTATCCTACCGCAGATGTCGTGGTGGATGGACAGAAGTTCGATCGCAATCTCGTCATGCCCGGCACCTTCACCGTAGTGTGTACCCAGGGAGAGAATGACGCAGAGGGATTGAAGCAAGCCATTCGTTCAGGTTCTGAATATGTTGCTTTTGTTTCTTCCATGAGAAAGGCCAACTCCATCTATCGTGAACTCATGGAGCAAGGGGTAAGCATGGAAGAACTTCAAAAGGTCAAGACTCCTGCCGGCATCAATATTAACGCAAAATTGCCAGATGAAGTAGCCATCAGCATCCTGGCAGAGATCATATCGATCTTCAGAAAGGAGAATGTATTCACTGCTAAGGAGGCCAGTGCCCAGCTTAACATGAAGGAATATTTCATAAATCCCGTGTGCAATGTGCCAATCCAGAAAAGCACGGCCAAACACGTGATCAAGTATAAAGATGTGGACTATTATTTCTGCTGCGACGGCTGCAAGATTTCATTTGAGTCGGCCCCTGAGAAATATGCTTTGAAATAGAGTTTTCTTCTACACAGGCAAAAAGGGATCCACTTCCTGTTTCCATCCCATCAGGCCTCCGGTCATGTTTTTCACATTGGCAAAGCCGTATTCCTTCATCAGCATTCTTGCTGCGCTGAAACTGCGCTGCCCGCTTTTGCAGTGCAGCACTACAAGTCCGTCACGGTGAATGGCCCCGATTTGCTGCGGCAGGGATGAAAGTGGCAAATTGATCGCGCCTATGCTTACCAGTTGATATTCCAGCGGTTCTCTTACATCAATAAATTGAAACGGCTTTCCCCGCTCCAGCAAATCATGCACTTCGGACGGGCTGATCTCCGGAACATGATCCTTACCTGTGTGTTTACCCGGATTGCAGAATTCTTCATAATCGATCAATTGAGTCAACGTCGGATTATTGCCTGATACCGGGTTTTCGGGATCGGGATGGATGCGCAAAAACCGTGTTGTAAAGTCCAGACTGTCAAAGATCATCAGGCGCCCACTCAACGTCGTTCCTATGCCGGCGACAATTTTGATTGCTTCATTGGCTTGCATGGATCCAATGATACCAGGTAGGACACCCATCACCCCTCCCTCTGCACATGAGGGAACCATTTCCGGAGGAGGCGGCTGAGGAAACAAATCCCTGTAATTGGGTCCGCGGCGTCCGAATTCATCCTGAAGATTAAAAACACTTACCTGTCCTTCAAACCTGAAAATAGCCCCATACACGAGTGGCTTCCCGGAGAACACGCATGCATCGTTAACCAGGTATCTTGTCGGAAGGTTGTCCGATCCGTCGATCACCACATCATAGGAACCTATGGTTTCCATAGCATTGTCGGAGGAAAGCATCTGCTCATGTGAGATCACATTCACCTGCCGGTTCAATTCTCTCAGGATATCGCGGGACCTCACAGCTTTTGACTTCCCCACGTCCTCTTCCTTGTACAAAATCTGACGCTGAAGATTGGACAAGTCCACCTTGTCGAAGTCCACAATGCCAATGGTTCCAATGCCCGCGGCGGCCAGGTACAAAAGTGCAGGAGATCCAAGGCCTCCTGCCCCTATGACCAGCACGCTTGAATTAAGGAGTCTTTGCTGCCCTGAAAGTCCCAGCTCAGGCAAAAGAATTTGCCGGCTATATCTTCTGATTTCTTCTGGTTGAAGCATTTTGGGTTCCGGTGCAATTGTGCCTATGATTTTTATCATCTACAAAGGACAAATGACCAGAGAAAGAGCAAATTCGTCAAAATTCGGCCATAAACAACAGGTTGATTCTGACGAAAATCTTTCCTTGCCGGCCCGCAGAACATAAGGCATTTTCACCTTGATTTTAGGTGCTAAAAAGACTACATTAAAAGTGTGAATTGATTTCACTCTAAATTTCTACTGCCATGATTAAGATTACTGAAAAGACCATCGATGTGCAGAAACTCATCGAGACGGCCTCCAGCTTAGGTGCAGGGGCCGTTAATGTTTTTATAGGGACTGTAAGGAACTCGGCCCACAACAAGAAGGTCGTTTGGCTGGAATATGAGGCATACGAAAGTATGGCCGTTACAGAAACCAGGAAGATTATTGATGAAGCAGCCCAGAAATGGCCTTTATTGGGCTGGGCCGTCAGCCATCGGGTAGGGACCCTCAAACCTGGAGAAACTGCCGTAGCTGTGGCAGTATCCACCAAACATCGCAAAGACTCATTTGAAGCCTGTCAGTTTATTATTGATCAGCTGAAGGAGCATGTTCCGATTTTCAAGAAGGAGGTATTTGAGGACGGCGAAGAATGGGTGGAGGCGCGCCCACAGGAGAACACCAATCTGAACTAGAAACAGTTCCGAAAAGGAGCTTAGAACTGCATCAACACAGTGTAACCAGCCGTCACAAAGGACATGGCGGCCAGCAAACCAGTAATCAGGACAACCAGCAAGTCCCTTACTACGGGATTTACTTCAATCTGGAATTTTATTGACTTCATCGCCAACTTGTTTTCTTAATGAAGATAACACAAGCCAATTGTTCTGGTTCGGGAAAAATTGCAGATAATCAAATATTGTAATGTTTTGATGCAGATTGCGCCGGATCAACTCCGGCCCATTTCATTGACGGGTCAAAGAGTCACCTTGTAAACTCTTCAATCTCTGTCATTTGCTAAATTCCCCGCTTTCAGTTTGGGTTAGAAAACCGCATGTAAGATCAGAATCGGAATTGGAGGACTTTGAATGTTTGACGCCTGGCTATCGCTATTGTCTCCTCTTATAGTCAGCTTTCCCTCCAGTTTTCTCCAGCAGTTTTATCTCCTCTATTATAATGTCATGTGACATGGCTTTGCACATGTCGTATACCGTAAGGGCTGCAACTGTGGCCGCAGTAAGCGCCTCCATCTCTACCCCGGTCTTGGCATTTACGGTGGCCCTGGATACTATTATTACCCTGGGACCCTTAATGGTCACGGTTACCTGGCAATCCTCCAGTGACAGGGGATGACACAGCGGAATCAGGTCTGAAGTCCTTTTGGAGCCCATAACGCCGGCAAGAATGGCCGTTTGAAACACCGGCCCCTTTCGTGTCATCAGGTTGTTCTTCGTAATCTCCCGGATGATCTCCTTTCCCAGGTAAACTACTGCCTGGGCTTTGGCAAACCGGAGCGTGTCTTTTTTTGATGAAACATTGACCATTGAAGGGTTTCCCTCTTTATCAACGTGACTTAATTTGGTCTTCATTTAGCTATCTTACTCAAAATAATTCATTTCCATATGGTAAGTGTTGCCGAGGCTACAGCCATCATTCATCAACACGCACTGAAGCCGACAAAGGAATCGGTAAAAGCAGAGAATCTGGAGGGGCGGATACTGGCAGAATCGATTAAGGCAGACCGCGATTTCCCCCCTTTCGATAGGGTCGCCATGGACGGCATCGCCATCCGATTTGAATCCTATGAAGGTGGCTGGCGTGACTTTCTTGTGGAAGGAACCCAGCCTGCGGGGCAGCCAAGGCTCACTTTGAAAGATCATCGTAATTGCATCGAAGCCATGACCGGGGCCATGCTTCCTATTGGGTGTGATACCGTTATTCCATATGAGGAGGTGACTATTTTCAATAAACTCGCAAAGGTCAAGTCACAGAACGTTACCAGGGGACAAGCCATACATGGACGCGCACACGATGCCAAACGAGGTGAAGAACTCCTCTCGCCGGGGATGCTGCTATCCCCTGCGGAAGTCGCCCTCCTGGTAACAGTTGGCAGGGCCGAGGCACAGGTCTATTCATTCCCTCCTACGGCTATAATTTCTACGGGCAATGAACTCGTGGATGTCCATGACCAGCCCCAACCCCACCAGATTCGCCGCTCCAACAGTTATGCACTGCAGGCGGCGCTTACCACACTGGGTTGCCGTCCGCAATTGTTTCACCTGACTGATGAACGCAATGCCATGGAGCGGGAACTGTCGAAGATCTTCACACAGTTTGAACTCATCATTCTTACGGGCGGCGTCTCAAAAGGAAAATTTGACTTCGTTCCGGCTGTGATGGAGGAGTTGGGAGTGGAAAAGAAATTCCACCAGGTGAGTCAGCGACCCGGAAAGCCATTCTGGTTTGGCGTAACAAAGAAGCAGGCCATATTTGCCTTGCCAGGTAACCCGGTGTCTTCCTTTCTCTGCTTCTACCGCTACATCAGACCATGGCTGCTCAGCAACATGGGGATGGCACATCAATTTGGTTCAGCGGTCCTCGCTGAATCCTTCGAATTTGACCTGCCACTTACATACTTCGTCCAGGTAAGAACAGAAATAAAATCCGGAAAGCTTCTCGCCTATCCCATACCAGGAGGAGGGTCGGGCGATTTTGCCAACCTCAAGAATGTAGACGGCTTTCTCGAACTCGCCCTTGGCGTGAAATCATTTTCTGCGGGTGAAGCATTCCCCTACATTCCTTTCAGACCAACCCTATAGCCTTGCAGCACTTTCGAATCATTCTGGGACTGATCATTTCCGTTGCCGGGCTGATGTGGTGGCCGCAAAGAAGCAGGCTTCACCCCTTCTTTGGTTTGATTATGGCCAGCCTGGTCTTTGCAGCCATCGCAGGGATTCCTCTGCTTCGCGTGATGCCCGTCATGCAGGAAGGAATGGGCAACTTGCTGGGACAGATTACCCTCGTAATTGCACTGGGTTCTGTGTTGGGAACGATGCTTGAAAAGACGGGTGCAATGACTGCCCTCAGTCACGGTTTGCTGAACGCACTAGGGAAAAAACGGTCCGTAATGGCAATGAGTATTACCGGGGCAATAGTGGGGATCCCTGTCTTTTGTGACTCGGGCTTCATCATCCTTTCAAGGCTCGCTCCTCAACTGGTGGCGGACACATCAGCATCTGAAGGAGCCCTAGTCCTGGCCCTTTCTTCCGGATTGTATACCACCCATACCCTGGTGCCCCCAACGCCAGGACCCGTTGCCGCCGCAACAACTTTTGGGTTGGGGCATCATATGGGCCTGGTCATGCTGACTGGGTTCGTATGTGCCATGCCCGTAGTAGCCGCCTCATACTGGTATGCCCTTCGCCGTGGCCCGCTCATCTCCATCCCCGAGCACATTCATACCAATGCGTCTCAGGAACCCTATTCATGGTGGTCAGCATTCCTGCCACTCGTCCTCCCTATCATACTTATTTCGGCAACCTCGTTTTCGAGATTGATTGATGAAGAAAATCCTGCCAGAACCATACTTGAGGTTGTCGGGCATCCCTCAATTGCACTTTTGATCGGGGTCCTTCTAAGCTTCCGTCTGCTCAAACCAGCACATCAGCAGCTTTGGCCGGCCTGGATTTCTGATGCTCTTAAGGACGCCGGGATCATCCTTTTAATCACTGGTGCAGGCGGAGCATTCGGGTCGCTGATCAAAGAAAGCGGCATCAGCAGTCTCATCGGGGACCTCGCAAAAGATGGAGTGAGAAGTACCCTATTCATTTCCCTTGCCTGGCTGATCGCTGCTCTATTAAAGACTTCACAAGGTTCCAGTACATCCGCCATGGTCATTACGAGTGCGCTCACTTTTCCGCTGACCTTTGCCGCGGGGCTGACGACGCCATCAGAACTTGCTGTTCTCGTGGTGGCAATCGGTGGCGGAAGCATGGCCGTTTCGCACAGCAATGATTCTTATTTCTGGGTGGTCTCACAATTCGGACACATACAGCCACGCGATGGATTCAGGTTTTTTACTCCCATGACCCTCCTGCAGGGAGTCACTGCCCTTATTAGTTCAATCCTTGCCCTGTATGTAGTAAGAATCTTCGCCTGACCACATACAAATTGACTAACTTCAGCTTGAGAGAAATGAAGTGATTAAATTGGTCACCTGAACGTGCCAAGTGAAAATCCTTATAGCAACCGACAAGTTCAAAGGCTCACTCACAGCCCAGGAAGCCAGCAAGGCCATTCACCAGGGGTTGAATGTTGCGGCCGAAGACATTGAAGTAAAAGAACTCCCGTTGGCAGATGGAGGCGAAGGCACTTGCGAAATCCTTACAGCCTATTCCAAAGGTGAGTTTATCAAGACCAAGACCAGGGACCCCATCGGAAGGACCATCCAGGCCACATATGGCCTTTCCCCGGACAAAAAGACTGCCTTCATTGAAATGGCTTCTGCCTCAGGTCTTCACCTCCTGAAGCCGCAGGAAAGAAATCCACTGAATACTTCCAGCTATGGTACGGGATTGATGATTGCACAGGCAATGGAAGGTGGTGCAGAGACCATTATCCTGGGTGTAGGCGGAACCGCAACCAATGATGTGGGAACCGGAATGGCCACTGCCCTGGGATATCGCTTCTATGCGGGCAGAACAGAATTAAGCAGGCCTGTAGGTGATGATTTGTCACGCATTGAACGAATAGACGACAGCGGAGCGCTTCCGGGTATTAAGAAGACACGCTTCATAGTATTGTGCGATGTCGACAATCCACTGTATGGTCCTACCGGTGCTGCCAGGGTATTTGGGCCGCAGAAAGGTGCAGATGCTGAAGCTGTAGTACAACTTGATGCTGGCCTCAAGCAATTTGCAGGAATAGTGCGATCGGCCGGTGGGCCCGATCTTCAGTTTCCAGGCGCCGGGGCTGCTGGTGGAATGGGTGCAGGAACCAAACTCTTTCTGAACGCAACCCTCGAGTCAGGATTTGAATTCATTTCCCGATACGCTCATTTGAAGGATCATATCATCGATTCGGACCTGGTCTTCACCGGCGAGGGAAGTCTCGATCAGCAAACCGCATTCGGAAAGGTGGTAAAAGGTGTTGCAGCACTCGCCTTTCGGTCCGGTAAACCCTGCATTGCCATAGTCGGAAGATGTATGCTGACCACGAGACAGTGGAAAGCGCTTCACCTTCAGGACGTACATGCACTTGCCAGCCAGCCATCGGAAGAAGAAATGGCCATGAAAAACGCTTATTCCCTGTTGGTAGAGCGGGCAGCCAGGGCCCTCGAAATGTGGAAGAAAAAGTGACTTTCTTCGTTCCCGGCTAAGGAACCTGCCAAAATCCACATTTGCAGTGCGCTTCCATTAGGGTTAACTTTGCGCCCCTATTTACGGAGTAAACCATGTTTGACAGTCTAAGCCTCAAGCTTGAAAAAGCCTTTCAGAACCTGAAAGGACAGGGTCGCATTACGGAGATCAATGTTGCCGGGACGATCAAGGAGATCAGGAAAGCCCTCATCGATGCAGACGTCAATTACAAGGTTGCCAAGGAAGTCACCGACGAAATCAAGCAGAAGGCACTCGGACAAAACGTACTCACTGCAATTTCACCCGGGCAATTGCTCGTCAAGATCACGAATGACGAACTCACCCTGCTTATGGGCGGTGAAAGCGAGGACATCAAGCTGGAAGGCAACCCAGCCATTGTCCTTATTGCGGGGCTTCAGGGTTCAGGTAAGACAACTTTTTCCGGGAAACTTGCCAACTATCTCAAACGTCAGGGGCGTAGTGTTATGCTGGCGGCCTGTGATATATATCGTCCTGCAGCCATCGATCAGTTGAAGGTGCTGGG